>JAPLPO010000167.1 GCA_026400155.1 Burkholderiales bacterium
CAACTGGAAACAAAGTTTTGGACAATTGCGCTTGGTTCAAGCGATGCAAAAAGTAACTCTGATCTTTGCTGTTGTCCAAGCCTTTCAGCAATTCGTGCAGTCCTGTCGCCTCATTCAAGCGAACGCGCGCGTAATGGCCGGTGGCAATTTTGTCGGCGCCCACGTGCATGGCGTGGTCTAAGAAAGATTTGAATTTGATTTCGGCGTTGCACAAAATATCGGGGTTGGGCGTCCGGCCAGCCTGATACTCGCTCAAAAATTCTGCAAACACGCGGTCCTTGTAATCAGCGGCAAAGTTGACGTGTTCAATCTCGATGCCCACCACATCGGCCACGGCAGCGGCATCGACAAAGTCGATGTTGGCAGCGCAAAACTCGCTGTCATCGTCGTCTTCCCAATTTTTCATGAAAATGCCCACCACTTCGTGGCCTTGCTTTTTCAATAAGTGAGCAGTGACTGCGGAGTCGACCCCGCCAGACAAACCCACAACAATTCGGTGATGCGTCATGGACGTAATTATCCCTTGATCTAAATATCTATACTTGCGGGCATCATGTTGCCCGATTCACCCCCCACTGCCTTTGCCAAATTGAGACTGGCCGTCAGCATCTTTGTGAAAGATGTGGGCAAGGGTGTGTTCACCATCACGCACAGTGGTTTGGCCATGTTGGGCCTGGTGGTGGTTTTGGGTGTTGGCGTGGCACTGTTTCGCCCTGATGTCTTGGCCCAAACAGAGTCGGCGGCCTATGAGTGGCTGCGCTCCCGACAGTTCAGCTTGTGGTGGGAGCCTCAAAACACGGCAGAAAGAGCCACCGCCACAGATTTGAAAGACATCCCCAGCAAGCAAGCGGCCGTGGCCGCTTGGCTGGCCATCAAATACCGGGTGGCGCCAGAACCCATGGCCGCTTTGGTGGCCGAGGCCTATGAGTTGTCAAACAGCACCAAAATCAAGCCGCACCTCATTTTGTCGGTGATGGCCATTGAGTCGAGTTTTCACCCCTACATTCAAAGCCCAGCGGGCGCCCAGGGCTTGATGCAGGTGATGACCGACATCCACGTCAAAAAATATGAAAAGTATGGCGGCAAGCTGGCAGCGTTTGACCCCCTGACCAACATGCGAGTGGGTACGCAAGTTCTCCAAGAATACATTCGCCTCAAGGGGGGTGTGACGGAAGATGGCTTGCTTTTCTACCTAGGCGGGGACACTTTGCAAAGTGACACGGGCTATGTGGCCAAAGTTCTGGCAGAGCAAGCCCGTTTGGACCAAGTGGCCGCGGGTGAAAAAGTGAGCACCCTGCCCTGAAGCCGCGGCCGCGGCTAAATTCCAGCATTTTTACGATGCAAGATTAAGTTTCACTTCTTTCTCTTGGATCACGCCCTTTTGATTTATCAAGCACAATAGCGGCAATTTTAGGTTTGTAAGCATTCAGGAGACATCTATGCGCATTGGCGTACCTGCCGAAACCCGACCTGGCGAGACCCGTGTCGCCATGACGCCCGAAACGGCCAAAAAGTTAAAAGCTCAAGGGCATACCTTGCTCGTTCAGTCCGGCGCAGGCGTATCGGCCAGCGTGACCGATGCTGCCTACGAAGCCGCCGGTGCAGAAATTACCGATGCCGCAGGCGCCTTGGCTTGCGACGTGGTGCTCAAAGTGAGCGCCCCCACTGCAGCAGAGTTGACGCACATGAAGTCGGGTGCTGCCTTGGTGGGCATGCTGAACCCGTTTGATGCGGAAGGCCTCAGCAGGCTGGCTGGCGCAGGCCTTACCAGCTTTGCTTTGGAAGCTGCGCCGCGCACCACGCGCGCGCAAAGCATGGACGTGTTGTCATCGCAAGCCAACATTGCGGGCTACAAAGCCGTCATGGTGGCCGCAGACAAATACCAACGCTTCTTCCCCATGCTGATGACGGCCGCAGGCACGGTCAAAGCGGCACGCGTGGTTATTTTGGGCGTGGGCGTGGCGGGCTTGCAAGCCATTGCCACAGCCAAGCGATTGGGCGCAGTCATTGAAGCCTCCGATGTCCGCCCTAGCGTGAAAGAACAAGTGGAATCTTTGGGCGGCAAATTCATTGACGTCCCCTACGAAACCGCTGAAGAAAAAGAAGCCGCTGAAGGTGTGGGCGGCTATGCGCGCCCCATGCCCCCCAGCTGGCTAGAGCGCCAAAAAATAGAAGTGGCCAAACGAGTGGCTATGGCCGATGTGGTCATTTCGACGGCGCTCATTCCCGGCCGCGCAGCCCCTGTGCTGGTAACCGAAGACATGGTCAAGAGCATGAAGCCTGGCTCGGTCATTGTTGACATTGCTGCAGGCAAGGCGGCCGATGGCGTGGGCGGCAATTGCTTGCTCACCGAAGCTGGCAAAACAGTTGTGAAGCATGGCGTGACTTTGGTGGGCGAAACCAATTTGCCCGCACTGGTAGCGGCCGATGCCTCGGCTTTGTACGCCCGAAATGTGCTCGACTTTTTGAAACTCGTACTCACCAAAGAAGGTGAATTCAAAGTGGACATGGAAGACGACATCGTGGCAGCTTGTTTGATGACGCAGGGCGGCGACGTCAAGCGCAAATAAGCCTTCACCTTCCAAACTTATTTAAAAAACCGGAGATCTTCATGGAAGCAGTGTCCCCCACCCTTCTCAATCTGATTATTTTTGTGCTGGCCATCTACGTGGGTTACCACGTGGTCTGGACCGTCACACCAGCGCTTCACACCCCTTTGATGGCGGTGACCAATGCTATCTCGGCCATTGTTATTGTGGGTGCCATGTTGGCCGCTGCGTTGACTGAAACCACTTTGGGTAAAACCATGGGTGTGCTCGCGGTGACGCTGGCGGCTGTCAATGTGTTTGGCGGCTTTTTGGTCACGCGGCGCATGCTGGAAATGTTCAAAAAGAAAGAAAAGAAAGTTGTGACAGCCGAGGGAGACAAAGCATGAGCATGAACATTGTCACCTTGTTGTATTTGATTGCCAGCGTTTGTTTCATTCAAGCCCTGAAAGGCTTGTCGCACCCCACTACCTCCATTCGCGGCAATATTTTTGGCATGACAGGCATGCTGATTGCCACCTTGACCACAGCCGCATTGATTGTCGAGTTGTCGGGTGGCCAAGCCAGAGGCATGGTGTATGTGTTTGGCGGTTTGGTGGTGGGCGGCGGCTTGGGCGCCTACATGGCGCAAAAAGTTGAAATGACCAAAATGCCCGAGTTGGTGGCGTTCATGCACAGCATGATTGGTTTGGCCGCGGTCTTCATTGCCATTGCGGCGGTGGTTGAGCCTTATGCGTTCAGCATTGTGACCAAAGCAGCCGACGGCACAGTGCCGCCCATTCCCAAAGGCAACTTGCTCGAATTGTTCTTGGGTGCGGCCATTGGTGCCATCACCTTCAGCGGCTCGGTCATTGCGTTTGGCAAGTTGTCTGGCAAATACAAATTCCGTTTGTTCCAAGGCGCGCCAGTGCAATTTGCGGGTCAGCACAAATTGAACTTGGTCTTGGGCTTGGCCACGGTTGGCTTGGGCTTGGTGTTCATGTTCACCGAAAACTGGACGGCTTTCTTTGCCATGTTGGCCTTGGCCTTCATCATGGGCGTGCTCATCATTATTCCTATTGGCGGTGCCGACATGCCTGTGGTGGTGTCCATGCTCAATAGCTATTCTGGCTGGGCTGCAGCGGGCATTGGCTTTAGCTTGAACAACAGCATGTTGATCATTGCAGGCTCTTTGGTGGGTTCATCGGGTGCCATCCTCTCGTACATCATGTGCAAGGCCATGAACCGCTCGTTCTTCAACGTCATCTTGGGCGGCTTTGGTGGTGAAGCTGCTACAGCCGTTGGTGGTGCTCAAGAGCAACGACCCGTCAAGACCGGCAGTGCAGACGACGCCGCATTCGTATTGGGCAATGCCGAGACCGTGGTCATCGTGCCCGGTTATGGTTTGGCCGTGGCCCGTGCACAGCACGCGGTCAAAGAGTTGGCTGCCAAGCTTACCGAAAAAGGCATCACGGTCAAATACGCCATCCACCCTGTGGCGGGCCGCATGCCGGGCCACATGAATGTGTTGCTGGCCGAGGCCGAAGTGCCCTACGACCAAGTGTTTGAGATGGAAGACATCAACGGTGAATTTGGTCAGGCCGATGTGGCCATCATCTTGGGTGCCAACGACGTGGTCAACCCAGCGGCACACATCAAAGGCAGCCCTATTTATGGCATGCCTATTTTGGAAGCCTACAAAGCCAAAACCATCATCGTCAACAAGCGCTCGATGGCGGCAGGTTATGCCGGCTTGGACAATGAACTGTTCTACATGGACAAAACCATGATGGTGTTTGGTGACGCCAAGAAAGTGGTGGAAGATATGGTGAAAGCGATCGAGTGATGACGGCAGAACGCGTTTGGTTAGAAAGTTACCCCGAGGGCGTACCGACTGACATAGACGCTTCTGAGTATGAGTCCTTGGTGGGTTTGATGGCAGAGAGCTTTGCCAAATACGCCCAGCGCACCGCCTACAGTTTCATGGGGCAAGACATCAGTTATGAAGAAACCGATGTCAAAAGCCAATCCCTGGCCGCTTACTTTCAATCCTTGGGACTGCAAAAAGGGGATCGCGTCGCCATCATGATGCCCAATGTGCCGCAGTATCCTGTGGCCGTTGCGGCTATTTTGCGAGCCGGCTTGGTGGTGGTCAATGTCAATCCACTTTACACGCCGCGCGAGCTTGAGCACCAATTGACAGATTCTGGCGCCAAAGCCATTGTGATCATTGAAAACTTTGCCATCACTTTGCAAAAGTGCATCAAGCAAACGCAAGTCAAACACATTGTGATGTGCGCCATGGGCGACATGTTGAACTGGCCAAAATCTGCGGTGGTCAATTTCGTGGTGCGCAACATGAAAAACTTGGTGCCAGAATTTCACCTCTTCGGGGCCGTGAAATTCAACCAGGCTTTGCGAGTTGGCAGTGAAGTCAGGTTTCGTCCGCCCACTGTCACCGCAGAAGACATTGCTTTGTTGCAGTACACGGGGGGAACAACCGGCATCTCCAAGGGCGCTGTTCTTTTGCATCGCAATGTCATTGCCAATTTGTTGCAATCTGAAGCTTGGAACGAACCCGTGATGAAACGGGTGCCCGCCAACGAACAGCCCACGTCGGTGTGCGCTTTGCCGCTGTATCACATCTTCGCGTTCACGGTGAACATGATGCTGGGCATGCGCACGGGTGGAAAAAATATATTGATTCCCAATCCGCGCGATTTGCCTGCTGTCTTGAAAGAGTTGTCCAAGCAAACCTTTCACAGCTTTCCTGCAGTCAACACCTTGTTCAACGGTTTGGCCAACCACCCCGACTTTGACAAAGTCAATTGGAAAAATCTCAAGGTCTCGGTGGGCGGTGGCATGGCGGTTACCAGTGCCGTGGCCGCTCTGTGGTTGCAAAAAACAGGCTGCCCCATTTGTGAAGGCTATGGATTGTCTGAAACCAGCCCGTCTGCCAGTTGCAACCCCACCACCAGTACGCAGTTCACGGGCACCATTGGCGTCCCTTTGCCCAGCACCTTCATGAAGTTGTTAGACGACGAGGGCCATGAGGTGACCGAGTTGGGTCAGCCTGGCGAAATCGCCATCAAGGGACCGCAAGTCATGGCGGGTTATTGGCAGCGGCCTGATGAAACGGCACGCTGCATGACACCCGATGGATTTTTCAAGTCAGGCGACATTGGCATTCAAGATGTGCGCGGTTTTTTCAAAATTGTCGATCGCAAGAAAGACATGATCTTGGTCAGCGGCTTCAATGTTTATCCCAACGATGTGGAAGAAACCGTGTCATTGTGCCCGGGCGTACTCGAGTGCGCAGCAGTCGGCGTGCCCGATGAAAAAACAGGCGAAGCGGTCAAGTTGGTCATTGTCAAAAAAGACCCCTCACTGACAGAAAGCGCAGTGCGCGAGTATTGCCGCGCCAACATGACGGGCTACAAACAACCCAAGGTCATTGAGTTCAAAACAGAACTTCCAAAAACTGCGGTGGGCAAGATATTGCGCCGCGAATTGCGTGATGCACCTAAGTGAGCGCATGCCCCGCATTGCTCTGATGGGCGCAATGCAAGAAGAGTTGTCCGCTGTTCTGGCGCTCATGCAAGATGCACGCTGCGAAACAGTGGCAGGTCGCCAATTCTGGCTAGGTCATTTGAATGGCCATACCGTGGTGGCCGTCTTGTCTGGCATTGGCAAAGTGGCTGCTGCTATCACTGCCACCGTGCTGATTGAAAAGTATCAAGTACAAAGCATGTTGTTCACGGGTGTTGCGGGGGGCTTGGCGCGCCACGTGAAAGTAGGTGATGTGGTGGTTGGTGTAGAACTGCTTCAGCACGACATGGACGCCTCGCCTTTGTTTCCTCCATACGAAGTGCCCTTGTTGGGCCGGGCACGTTTTCAAACCGACCAAGCTATGACGCAGTGTTTGATTGAAAGTGCCGCGCAAGCCTTGCCGCACGCGCAAGTGCATGCAGGTCTCATTGTCAGTGGCGATCAATTTGTGTCGAGCGCATCTGCAAGCCAGCGCTTGCAAGCCAATATTTCAGATGCGTTGGCCGTTGAGATGGAGGGCGCCGCGCTGGCGCAGGTCTGCTTTGCGTATGGCATTCCTTTGGCCGTGGTGCGAACTTTGTCTGACCGCGCAGACGACGATGCGCACACCGACTTCACACAGTTTGTGAAAGACGTGGCCAGCCCTTATAGCGCAGCCATTGTGTCTGAGTTTTTAAAGCGCTTTACTTCAACCAACCCCGTCGGCGGAAATACCACATAGGCACCACCGCACTGGCCACCATAAGGCACAGCGCGTACGGATAGCCCCATTTTTGCGACAGCTCGGGCATGTACTGAAAGTTCATGCCGTACAAGCTGGCAATGAGCGTGGGTGGTAGCAAGGCCACGCTGGCCACCGAGAAGATCTTGATGATCTTGTTCTGGTTGATGTTGATGAAACCCACGGTGGCGTCCATCAAGAAGTTGATCTTTTCAAACAAGAATTCGGTGTGTGAATCGAGCGAGTCAATGTCGCGCAAAATTTGGCGCGCCTCCTCAAACTGCTCGGCGTTCAGCATCTTGCTGCGCATCATGAAGCTCACCGCGCGGCGGGTGTCCATCACGTTGCGGCGAATCCGGCCGTTCAAGTCTTCTTGGCGCGCAATGGCGCCTAGCACTTCGCCGGCCATGGCGTC
>JAPLPO010000202.1 GCA_026400155.1 Burkholderiales bacterium
CCTTTGATTGACAAAATTAATGTTGATCTGACCCCAATTAAATTCATCCCAAGCCTAGAATGTTGGGCCTCCACCCACAAAGCTTGCATGTATGTCTAACGGTTTGATCAAGATTCGCGGTGCTCGTCAGCACAACCTCAAGAACATTGATTTGGACATCCGCACGGGCGAGCTTACGGTGGTTACTGGGCCCAGTGGGTCGGGGAAGTCTAGTTTGGTGTTTGACACGCTGTATGCCGAGGGGCAGCGGCGTTATGTGGAGACGTTTAGCGCTTATGCGCGGCAGTTTTTAGACCGCATGGACAAGCCTGCGGTGGACAAGGTTGAAGGCGTGCCGCCGGCCATTGCCATTGATCAGACCAATCCGGTTAGGAGCTCGCGGTCTACGGTGGGCACCATGACGGAGCTGAATGACCACCTTAAGTTGCTCTTCGCAAGGCTGGGGCATTTGCACGACAAGCACACCGCGCAGCCTGTGAAGCACGACACGCCTGAGTCTATTTATGCAGAACTAAGCAAGCGCGCAGAGGCAGCGGGCGATCCAAGATTGGTTTTAACTTTTCCTGTGGAACTGCCAGGCAACACCACTGCAGAGCAGGTAGAACAGTGGCTGTCAGCCAGCGGCTTTACCAAGGTGCAAGCTGAGCGAGAAGTGGCTACGCCTACCGGCCCGCGCAAGGTTTTGGATGTGGTGGCTGACAGATTTAGGTTGGGCACCGCAGAAAAAGCGCGGGTGGTTGAGGCCATTGAGGTGGCGCTCAAAAGAGGAGGGCGGTTAAATGTTTATGCCATCGCCGAAGGCGATCAGACGGACTTATGGCGCTTCTCAGCAGGATTGCACTGCCCCGAAAGCGACCTCCGCTACCCCGAGCCTTTGCCTTCCATGTTCTCGTTCAACTCCGCAGTGGGTGCGTGCGAAACATGTCGAGGCTTCGGACGTGTCATAGGCGTAGACCTTGGCCTGGTCATCCCCAACGAGAAGCTGACATTAAGAGCCGGCGCCATCAAAACCATCCAAACCCCCGCCTGGAAAGAAGCGCAAGACGACCTTATGCGTCACGCCGAAGCAGCCGGCATTCCGCGAGACACGCCTTGGTTCAAGCTCACAGCAGAACAACAAAAGTGGGTGATCGAAGGCTCGCCCAACTGGAACGGCAAATGGAACCAGCAGTGGTACGGCGTGCACCGCTTCTTTGGCTACCTCGAAAGCAAAGCCTACAAGATGCACATCCGCGTGCTCTTGTCCAAATACCGCAGCTACACCGAATGCGGCGATTGCGGCGGCGCGCGGCTTAAAACGGACAGCCTGTTGTGGCGCATCGGTAGCGCCGAAGACGCCAACGCCAGCCTGCCCAAAAACAAACGATTCATGCCCAAAGGCGTGAAGTGGCCTAGAGAACAACTAGAAGCATTGCCCGGTCTCAGCCTGCACGATCTCATGATCATGCCCATCGACAAACTGAAAAGTTTCTTCGATCGCATGTCGGCCGCGGCCATCTTAGAAAACAGCAAAGACGGCGAAGCTCAAGCCCTCAAGCTTCTTCTAGAAGAAATTACCAACCGCCTCAAATACCTCTGCGACGTGGGCATTGGCTACCTCACCCTAGACCGCCAAAGCCGCACCCTTAGCGGCGGCGAAGTGCAGCGCATCAACCTCACCACCGCCTTGGGCACCTCGCTGGTTAACACACTCTTCGTCTTAGACGAGCCCAGCATTGGCCTGCACCCGCGCGACATGAGCCGCATCACACAAGCCATGCACCGCCTACGCGACGCAGGCAACACGCTGGTGGTTGTAGAACACGACCCCGCAGTGATGCTGGCCGCCGATCGCATGATAGACATGGGCCCAGGCCCCGGCGAGAAGGGTGGGCACATTGTGTTTGATGGCAGCACGCAAGACCTCAAAAACGCCAGCACCCTAACCGGCGACTACTTAGGCGGACGCAAGCAAGTAGGTATGGGCTTTAAGCGCCCCGTGACCGACAACACACCCCGACTCATCTTAGAAGGCGCCAGAGAACACAATCTCAAAAACGTCTCTTTAGAATTTCCGCTACAACGTTTGGTGTGCGTCACCGGCGTCAGCGGCTCGGGCAAATCCAGTTTGATTCAAGACGTGCTGGCCCCCGCACTGCTCAGGCACTTTGGCAAGAGCACCGAAACACCTGGCGCGCACGACAGACTGCTAGGCGCCGATCACTTAAGCGATGTGGTGTTTGTTGACCAATCGCCCATCGGCAAAACAGCGCGCTCTAACCCCGCAAGTTATGTGGGCGCATGGGACAGCATCCGAGAAATTTTTGCCACAGCGGCATTGTCTAGACAACGCGGGTACACCGCTTCCAAATTCAGCTTTAACAGTGGTGACGGAAGGTGCCCCACATGCGGTGGCTCGGGCTTTGAGCACGTAGAAATGCAGTTCCTAAGCGACGTGTATTTGCGCTGCCCCGATTGCGATGGCAAGCGTTACAGACCCGAAATTTTGGAGATCAAAATTGAGCGTCAGCTGATGGGTGAGCTCAAAGCAAGGCATCTCAATGTGGCCGATGTGCTTGACCTCACAGTGAGTGAAGCCGCCGCTTTGTTTGCGCAAGATCGCGATGTGATTCGCGCGCTGCAGCCCATTGTGGATGTGGGTTTGGAGTATGTGAAGTTGGGTCAACCAGTGCCCACTTTGTCGGGTGGTGAAGCGCAGCGTTTGAAGTTGGCGGGCTTTTTGGCGGGGGCGGCTAAGACGGCTACTTCTAGCAAGCAGTCTATTGCTAAAAAGGGCACGCTATTTTTATTCGACGAACCTACTACCGGTTTGCACTTTGACGACATTGCCAAGCTCATGCGCGCGTTGCGCAAGCTGCTCGAAGGTGGTCATTCGCTAATTGTGATTGAGCACAACCTTGACGTTATCAGGGCTAGTGATTGGTTAATCGATCTGGGGCCGGAAGGTGGTGATGCTGGTGGTTATGTTGTTGCTGAAGGCATGCCAGAGGATGTGCGAAATCATGCTACTTCGCATACTGCTTTGGCTTTACGCGAGTACGCTGAAGCGATGGGGGAGTTGGGTGGGTTGCTGAAGGTTTCTGAGGCCGCCATTTCAGCGGGCGACCGGGTTACGCCGGGTGCCTCTTACGCTGGCACGAAATCCACAATCAAATCATCAGCCGGCGCAACCCGCTCACCCGCTGAAATAGCTGAGCAAAATAGTATTCGAATAGTCAACGCCAAAGAACACAACCTCAAAAACCTCAGCGTAAACATTCCACGCGGCCAATTCAACGTCATCACCGGCGTCAGCGGTTCCGGCAAATCCACTTTGGCCTTCGACATTCTTTTCAACGAAGGCCAACGCAGATACCTAGAAAGCCTAAACGCCTACGCGCGTAGCATCGTTCAACCAGCAGGACGCCCAGAAGTAGACGCGGTATACGGCATTCCCCCCACCGTAGCCATTGAGCAACGCCTCTCCCGCGGCGGCCGCAAAAGCACCGTAGGCACCACCACAGAAGTGTGGCACTTCCTGCGTCTGTTGTTCGTCAAGCTAGGCACCCAACATTGCATTCACGACAACGCCGCCGTACAGCCGCAAACGCCCGACAGCATTGCCGCGCAGCTCATGAAGAACTTCAAGGGGCAGCACATTGGTTTGCTGGCGCCTTTGGTTATGAACCGCAAAGGTGTGTATACCGAGTTAGCAGATTGGGCGCGGCCGCGTGGCTACACACACTTAAGGGTGGATGGCAATTTCTTGCCAACCACCAACTTCCCGCGCATAGACCGCTTCAAAGAACACACCATAGAGCTGCCCGTAGCCAGCCTCAAAATTAGGGCCGACCAAGAAAAGCAACTCAGAGAAGCGCTTACCAAAACATTGGAGTTAGGCAAGGGCGTGGTGCATGTATTGAGCAACCTAGATGGCCTGCAAGAAGCCATGCAAGAAGCCGCCAGCCTAACGGCACAAGGCACCAAGCTGGAAAAGCCAGAAGCATTTCCCCCAACATCGCACATTGGCAAACTGCAGGTGTTCTCCACACTGCGCGCATGCCCCGTGTGCAGCACGTCTTACAACGAGCTAGACCCGCGTCTGTTCAGTTACAACAGCAAACACGGCTGGTGCCCCGAGTGCGTGGGCACGGGGGTGCAACTGACCAAAGACCAACGCAAAGTATTCGACGACTCTGTTAGAGACGACGACAACAAAGGCCGCGAGCAAAGTTTTGCCGAGCCTGAAATTGAAGACCTCATAGAACACGTGTGCCCCCACTGCGAAGGCACACGCCTTAACGCCACTGCGCGCCACGTGAAGTTCACCGCGCAACACTTGCCCATTACCGACATTGCCCGCATGAGCGTGACCGACGTGCGCAAGTGGGTGCAAAGCTTGGCTAAAGGAAATTTACCCAATGGCAATGCACCCAAAGCCAACGAACCCAAGGCCACTGAGCTCACGCAGCGCGAACAAGACATAGCCAGAGACCTGTTGCCAGAAATTAAAAGCCGCCTAGAGTTCTTAGAAGAAGTAGGCTTAGGCTACCTCACGCTAGACCGCGGCGCGCCCACCCTCAGCGGCGGCGAAGCGCAGCGCATTCGGCTGGCCGCCCAATTGGGCAGCAACTTGCAAGGCGTGTGCTACGTGCTAGACGAACCCACCATTGGCTTGCACGCACGCGACAACCAAATATTGCTCAACGCCCTGCACAAGCTGGGCGACAAAGGCAACACGCTGGTGGTGGTAGAGCACGACGAAGACACCATTCGGCGCGCAGACCACATCATCGACATTGGCCCCAGCGCAGGCAAGCGCGGCGGCAAGTTGGTAGCGCAAGGCAGCGTGAAAGACATTACCGATTCAGCAGATTCGCAAACTGGCAAATATTTGCTGCACGCCATGAAGCACCCTCTGCAAGCTAGAAGAAGCATGCCTGCATTCAACGCAAGCAACAAAGCCACCGAAGCAGCAACAAGCAAAGAAGCAAACAAAGAATCAAGCCTCAACTGGCTGCAACTAAAAGGCGCCAACCTACACAACCTACAAAACGTCAACGTCCAAATCCCCCTCCAACGCCTAGTAGCCGTAACAGGCGTAAGCGGCTCCGGCAAATCAACACTCGCACGAGACGTTCTGTTAGCCAACGTCCAAACCCACGTAAGCCAACGCAGCACCAAAGCAGGCAGAGACGAACAAGCCGCAGGCAAGTTCCCAACCCTCACAGGCTGCTCCGCACTCAAAGGCTTCGAAGTCATAGACCGCGTACTAGAAGTAGACCAAACCCCCATTGGCAAAACACCGCGCAGCTGCCCCGCCACCTACATCGGTTTTTGGGACACGATAAGAAAACTCTTCGCCGAAACATTAGAGGCAAAGGCCAGAGGCTACTTAGCCGGAAGGTTCAGCTTCAACACCGGCGAAGGCCGCTGCCACACCTGCGAAGGCCAAGGCTTAAGAACCATCGAAATGAGCTTCCTGCCCGATGTGAAAGTACCCTGCGAAGCCTGCCACGGCGCCAGGTTCAACCCCGAAACATTGGCCGTTACATGGCGCGGTAAAAGCATAGGCGATGTGCTCAAAATGGAAGTAGACGAAGCCGTGGGCTTTTTCGAAACCATGCCCTCCATAGCCCACCCGCTGCAACTGCTCAAAGACGTAGGCCTGGGCTACCTCACCTTAGGCCAACCCTCCCCCACCCTCAGCGGCGGCGAAGCGCAGCGCATTAAGCTGGTGACCGAACTCACCAAGGTGCGAGACGAAGTAGGCAAGCGCGGCAACAAGGCGCCGCACACCTTGTACGTACTAGACGAACCCACCGTGGGCCTGCACATGGCCGATGTGGACAAACTCATTCATGTGCTGCACCGCTTGGTTAACGCTGGCCACAGCGTGTTGGTCATAGAGCACGACCTAGACGTGATAGCCGAAGCCGACTGGATACTAGACCTAGGCCCCGAAGGCGGCAAAGCCGGCGGCCAAGTGGTGGCAAGCGCCACGCCCGAGCAAGTGGTGAGGCTGGGCACCCACACGGGCGTAGCGCTGCGCAAGTGTCTGCAAATATAATATTTACAACAATGCAAGACAACGACAAAACCAGCGACAAAGTCAAAGACGAAACCAAAGTCAAAGACCAGCAAAACCCATGGCAAGACAAATGGCTGGTGGCCTACACCAAGCCACGCCAAGAGTTGGTGGCCTTGCAAAACCTAGAGCGTCAAAACTTTGAGGCCTATCTGCCTCGCTACAAAAAGTTTAAAAACACCGAAATAGGCCCCGTGCCAGTGTTTGAGCCCATGTTTCCGCGCTACATCCTGTTCAGGCCCAGCAAAGCCGAGCAGAGCATCGAAACCGTGCGCAGCACCAAAGGCATTTCGCACGTGGTGCGCTTTGGCTTCGAGCCTGGCGTGGTAAGCAGCAGCATGGTGGCCACCATTCAAGCCTTTGAAGCCTCCCAACACCAAGCCACCTTGCAAGAAATGAGCAACTTCAAAGCCGGCCAAAAAGTAAAGCTCAAGCACGTGGGCTTGGGTGCCTTAGAAGGCTTGGTGCAAAGCGTGTCTGCAAAGCGCGTGGCCGTGTTGTTAGAAATTCTGGGCAGGCCCACTTTGGTGCAGGTGGACCACCATCAAGTAGAAGCCTTGGGTTAAAAAAGCCTGCTAAGAGCACCTTCATTTAAAAGTAATACCAATTTACTCGATTTTTTTTCACCCTGTCATGCCAGTGTCTTCATCTTTAAGCATTTAAGACATATCATCGAGGGATATAAGATTATAAAAGTCAAAACAAACCAATTGTTTTCCTTTGGTAATGTGGGTTTTCCCCAATCTGGGGTTTACAGGATTTAAAATCCCATCTTTGCCCTGTATGTCATTCATACAATGGGCATTGCGGTAGTCTGCGCAACCCTTATTCCCAGAAAAAGCTCATTCAATGAATTCATTTTCTAACACCCGCAAATTGGGCTTGGTGCTTCTAATCAGTGGCTTCGCCTTTGCTCCCTTGGGCATGGCCTTGGCACAAACACAAAACACTGGCAACGCCGCCCTACTGGGTGCAGCTCAAGGCCAAACCCCCACCCACGGTGGTACAGGCGCAGCCGGCATGTCAGGCCTGGCCCAACCCGGCCTGCAACAGCCCGGCCTACTTGTCCCCACCATCCCCCCCCGCCCAGACTTTGGCGCCCAAGACGCTCAGCGCAACAACCTGAGCCCATTGCGTTCTCCAAGGCTGCCTCAACCCAGCCAATTCCAAAAGTTTGTACAAGAAAGCACAGGCAAGCTCCTACCTTTGTTTGGTGCCAGCCTGTTTGAAAACCCCATGGCCTACGCAGCCGACGCTGCAGCGCCTGCCCCCTCTGAATATGTATTAGGCCCAGGCGACGAAGTGCGCATTCAAATATGGGGCACCGTAGACTTTGCAGGCAACCAAACCCTAGATCGCAACGGCCAAATTAACTTGCCCAAAATTGGTGCCATCACCCTAGGTGGCGTGCAAGTAAAAGACCTTGAGTCTGTGCTCAAAAAACAAATAGGCACCGTGTTTAACAACGTGAACGTGAACGCGGCCCTGGGCAAACTCCGCGGCATGACCGTATACGTGGTGGGCCAAGCCAATCAACCCGGCACCTACAACCTCAATAGCCTCAGCACCTTGGTCAATGCCGTGTTTGCCAGCGGCGGCCCCAACACCAACGGCAGCATGCGCCAAATTGAACTCAAGCGCGGCGGCAGAACCATTACCACGCTAGACCTGTACGACTTTATTGCCAAAGGCGACAAAAGTAAAGACGCCGCCTTGCAGCCTGGCGACGTCATTATGATTCCCCCTGCCGGCCCCCGCATGGCCTTGGTGGGCGCCACAGACCATGGCGCTATTTATGAACTCAAAGCTGGGGCTAAAGTGAAAGACGTATTGGCATTGGGCGGCGGCCTGTCTGCCTTGGCCAGCCAACAAAAAGCCATGCTAGAAAGAATTGGCGGGCCAGCACAGCAAGCCCAATACACCAGCCAAGCCAACCGCCAAGTGCAAAACTTGGTGCTCAATGCACAAGGCCTAGACGTAGACCTTAAAGATGGCGACCTTTTGGTGCTGCTACCCATCAGCCCTGCCTTTGCCAACGCCATTACCTTGCAAGGCACCGTGGCCCAGTCTCTGCGCCACCCCTGGACAGCCAACATGCGCGTGTCAGACCTTATTCCAGACCGCGATGCACTCATTACCCCAGACTACTACAAGCGAAAAAACAAGCTAGTACAAGGAATTGACGACGAAAAACTCAAAGACACCAAAGATGCCGGTGCCAGTGTGGCAAACCGCATCAACAGCATGGTGGACCAAATTAACTGGGACTACGCCGTGGTAGAGCGCCTCAACACCAAAGACCTGCGCGTAGAACTCATTCCTTTCAACCTCGGCAAAGCCGTGCTGCAAAAAGACCCAGCTCACAACCTTGCATTGCAGCCAGGCGACGTGGTGACCATCATGAGCAGCACCGATGTACAACTGCCTGCCGAACGCAAAACCCGCTTGGTGCGCATTGAAGGCGAAGTGGCCGCCCCAGGTGTATATCAAGCCAAGCCAGGCGAAACATTGCCCCAACTGCTGCAGCGCGTGGGTGGCCTTACTCCCCAGGCCTACTTGTATGGCACCGAGTTCACCCGCGAAAGCGTGCGTAAGCAACAGCAAGAAAACCTAGACCAGGTCATACGCCGACTTGAAGCCCAAAGCGCCACTGCTGGCGCTACGCTGGCTGCCAACCTAAGTGCCGACCGAGCAGCCCAAGCAGCCCAAGCAGCCACCTTGCAACAGCAGCAGCAGCAACAAATGCAAGCCCAAATTGCCCGCCTTAGAGCCATGAAAAGCAAAGGCCGAGTGAGCTTAGAACTAGACCCCGACAAACAAAACCTGCCCAACCTGCCCTTGGAAGATGGCGACACCATATTGGTACCCACCCTGCCAGCCTTTGTGTCTGCAGCCGGTAGCGTGAACAACGACAACGTGTTTATTTTCCGGCAGGGCAAAACTGTGGGTGATGTGATCACTTCTGCAGGCGTGAATGAAGACTCCGAACTGTCACAAGCCTTTGTGTTGCGCGCAGACGGCTCAATATTTAGCAGAAAAGCCGCAGGCTGGTTCACCAGCTTTGAAAGCGCCAAACTGATGCCAGGCGACACCGTGGTGGTGCCCTCCAAAGTAGACCGCGAAAGCGGCTACAACACCCTCATGCGCGGCCTGAGAGACTGGACGCAGATTTTCAGCAACTTGGGCATTGGTGCTGCGGCTATCAGGACGCTGAGGAATTGATATGTCGCAATCTGTGAACGACAACCTAAGCGCTGAAAACAATATGCCCATGGGCATGCAAGATGACGATGAAATTAGTCTGCTCGACTTGCTTCAGACCATTGTGGACAACCTGAGGTTGTTGGTCCTTGGGCCTTTGGTTGTGGGTCTTACGGCATTGGGTATTAGCTTTTTAATTCCACCCACTTACACAGCCAAGACTCAGTTCTTGCCGCCACAACAGCAGCAAAGTGCTGCTGCCAGTATGTTGGCAAGTCTCGGTAGCTTGGGTGGATTGGCTGGTGCTGTGGGGGGCATTAAGAACCCGGCGGATCAGTTCATTGCTTACATGAGAAGCGTGACTCTTCAAGACTCTCTTATTGAGCGCTTTAAGTTAATTGAGCGATATGAAGCTAAAACAAAAACTGATGCAAGGCTTGCTTTGACTGGCAGTGTAAGAGCTGTATCTGGCAAAGACGGTTTAATTTCTGTTGAGGTGGACGATAAGGACCCTCAGTTTGCAGCCGACCTGGCCAACGCCCACGTTGAAGAACTGGGCAAGCTCCTTGGCAAGCTGGCCACCACTGAGGCCCAGCAACGCCGCCTCTTTTTTGAAAAACAACTCACCCTTGCCAAAGACAAACTCATTCAATCTGAAATTGCATTGAGGGCTACTGGTGTGTCTGGCAGTGTTTTGAAATCAAACCCAGCATCAGCTGTGGCTGCAGTGGCGGGTCTTCAGGCAGCAGTAACTGCCCAAGAAGTGAAGCTTGGCGCCATGCGCGGCTATTTGGCTGAAACCGCGCCAGACTTCAAGCAAGCCATGAACGAGCTGGCTAATTTAAGAGCCCAGTTAGGCAAACAAGAAAAAGATACGCCTTCAACCAGTGGCAAAGCCACCACAGAAGGCGATTACATTACAAAGTACCGCGAATTCAAATACCACGAAACCTTGTTTGAGCTTTTCAGTAAACAATTTGAGTTGGCCAAAGTGGATGAAGCCAGAGAGGGTGCAGTCATTCAAATTCTAGATGCTGCGCAGCCACCAGAAAGAAAATCAAAACCCAACAAAGCTTTGATTGCCATCATTTCCACATTGGCTACCGGCTTTGCACTCTTGCTGTTTGTGTTCATCCGGCAAGCACTCCGCAATTCAAGCCAAAATTCAGAGTCGGCCAACAAGCTTGCATCCATTCAAGCTTCTTGGCGCAGGGCTTTAGGTAAGGCCTAGCTCTAAATAACTCCCATGCTCAAAATTCAGTTCGCCTTGAAATTTCAAAGTGAACTCCAAATTACAAAATGAATTTTTTTGAAGCCATTAACAGCCTGATCAGTCCTCAAGCATTTGTTGCTGGACTGTCTGGCACTTGGTTTGCAGTTGGAACCGGGTTTGTTGCAAGTTTGGCGTTCTGTGTATTGCTTGTACTCACCAAATCGTGGCACGGCGCTTTGAGCATGGATACCAACGAAGGCGTTCAAAAGTTTCATTCCAAACCCACACCTCGAATAGGTGGCTTGGCCATTGTGGCTGCTTTGTGGGTAGCTTGGTTGAATTCTCCTGCAGAGCTAAAGTCGCTCATTGGAATGTTCTTGCTAGCGGGCCTGCCCGCATTCATTTTTGGATTGGCCGAGGACCTTACAAAAAAAGTAAGTGTTTTTCAACGCTTGATTGCCACCATGGCTTCTGGTTTGTTGGCCTGGTGGCTAACAGATTACTCCCTTAGTAGGGTGGACGTGTGGGGTATTGACTACCTGCTCACCTTTACCTTGGTGTCTGTACTTTTTACCAGCTTTGCTGTAAGTGGTGTGGCAAACAGCATCAACATCATTGACGGATTCAATGGCCTGGCTTCTACCACTACAACATTGGCATTTGTATCCTTTGCCTTAATTGCTTACCAGGTGGGTGACATACAGTTGGCCGCAATATCTCTAGTTCTTGGCGCTTGTGTTTGGGGCTTTTTTGGGGTCAATTGGCCATACGGTAAGATCTTTTTGGGTGATGGCGGCTCTTACTTCGTAGGCTTTAGTTTGGCTTGGGTGGCTGTCATGTTGATTGAACGTAACCCTCATGTTTCTGCATTTGCCGCTTTGCTTATTTGTGTTCATCCTGTAACGGAAGTGCTTTTTAGTATTTACCGCAGAAAAATAAAAGAACTGCATCCTGGTCATCCGGACCGAATGCATTTTCACAGTTTGATAAAACAGCGATATGTGCGCAGATGGTTTTCTAAAATCAGTAATGACGGACGTAACTCAATTACAGGCTTGATGGTTGGTTTGATGACATTGACCGCTGGTATTTTGGCTAACTTTGTTTACCAATCTGTTTGGATGTCTTTGATTGTTTTGCTAGCACTCATGATGGGTTATGTTTCAATCTATGCGCGAATGGTCAGATACAAATGGTGTTCGCCTATCAAATTTTTGATGGTTAAACCGATGGTGATCATTCATAGGTAAGCTGTATCAGTTTGCTGGGCAAACTCAAAGGCTTTTCGCCAGTAGCCTGTGATTGCTTGGGCAATGGGTACAGGGAAATCACCGCAGGACTTCTGCCGGTCAATGAAGGCATGCCTGAACATGTGCGTTCTGAAGTCAAGGTGACGCATGGTCTTATTCAGCGTGGCGGCGCACGAGATGTTGCCAATCTCTGATGCGTATTGCGGTATCAGTCATTCGTTTTTGTCTGACCGCACGGCGGTACAGTTCTTGGGCCGCCTCCAGCGACACACCCAGCAGGGGTACTCAGTGGATGCTGGTTTGAGTTTTGCGGTCGGTCAGGCTATTTTTGCGCACCCACAGGTGTGGAATGTCATGGTCCAGCACCAAGTCATCCAAGCGCGCCAGCACGGGCTCTGAAATGCACATGCCCGTGTTGATCTGTATCAGCGCCACCAAGCGCTAAGGAATCGGGTGGCTGAGCAAGTGCGCTTTCACCTTGCGCAGCTGCTCCACGGTGATGGGCGCCGTGGTGCGTGACAAATCCCCCTCGCCACGGATGTACAAGCGCCTGAAAGGGCTGAGTCGATCAATGTCGAGGTGCTTGAACGCCATGTTCACCATGGCATTGAGCATGTTGATGTGCCGCCTAACGCTGTTGGCGTGCAGCTCACGGGCCAATTGGCTGTTCCTGAACTCGGTAATGTGAACATGGCGCAATTCGTCGAAGGGTATGTCGCCAAACTGGGCCACAAAGAGCGCGTAAGCCTGCTGCGTCACAGTCTTGAACTTGCGACGGTGTGCAGACGGGTTTTCGCGCATGTATATGCCATAGGCATTCGAAAACATGGGCTTAGCCTGCCACTGTTGCCGCCTAAAGTGCCGTGCAACCAGCTCCGACAAGCAATCCTCATCGAAATCAATGCCGTGGAGGCGGACTTTCCCACTTGGAGGGATCAGCAATTCATCTGGGGCGGCTGCGGCTACAAGCTCTGACATTCATCGACAGTGCGGAGGTTTAAAGCACTAATTTAGTGTCAACAGCAGGGCAGGGCAACCCCAGCCTAAATGTCCCGAAGGTCTGGAAGCTATCTGTTCACCGCGCAAGATGTCCATGGGAATGAAGACAAAGCGGCCACTTAAAAAGATTCTGCAATCAATAAATTGTTTTGTTCAAGCATCGAACGGACAGCTGAAATGCGGTCAAAGCCAAGCTGTTGTCCGTGCAGCCATTGACGGGGTCTTTCGCGACTTTTTCGAAGTTCATCTTTGCTGGCATGGATTACGACTTGAACGTCGATGAGCGATACAAAGGCAACATGACTTCACCTACTGTAAAAGATCACGAACTGATACCCCAGCTGTTGGGACAGACAGGGGTGACGATTTTTCATTCCTATGCGGGGCATGGCAGTTATTTGGATTTTATTGATTTACGTTTTTCGCATGGGGTGAGCATGCCCCCGATCAGCATGCTTGGTATTGTGGGGGCGGGATTTTCGTCGCTAGACAAAAGGATGATCCAAGACGTAAAGGACTATGACCGAGCTATGACCTACATTGACCGCAATGTGGAGCAGGTCATGCGTGGCGTCCAATCGCGCAGCAAGCCAGCTGTAGTGTTGTATTTTTCGGACCATGGCGAGGCCGTGTTTACAAGACGGGGCCATGATTCGTCTAAGTACATCGACGAGATGACCACTGTGCCGTTTATGATGTTTTTCAACGAAGCTTACAGGGCCAAATACCCGGAGGTTTTCGCCCGCTACCAAGCTTCAGCTCAGATTGATGACTTGAAGTTTTTAGACCAAATTGTGCCAACGGTAATGGATGTATTGCGCATCAAGTCCAAGTACCCTTTGTCAATACCTACAATGGCGCAGCGCAGATCGCACCCGCACCCGGTGATCATGGAGAGAGAGACTTTGCAGGGGCCGTCGAGCCTCGATTTCCGTTATGACGGAGCCAAAGGGTTTAGCGAATTGAAATTTGCGGGTGGTACGCCCGAGCCAACGTTGACCTGGATGATTAACGAAAAGTATAAGAACGAGAGGACCATTTGCTATCACCGTGCAAATTCATACGCCAAGGCGTTGCGTGCGGCCAGTGTGGCTGGGTGCATTGAGTTTGACCTAGTGGTGGAGGGCGATAAGTTGTCCATCTATCATCCACCAACATCGGGAACGGGTTTTGAGGTTGAGCACATGTTTCAAATTGCCAGCCATCGTAAAAACAAGTTGTGGATTGACTCTAAAAACCTGAATGAGCCTGCAGCTTGCCAGACGCTGCAAAAGTATCTGGGCAAAAACCGAAGTCGTGTGGGCGAGATTTTTGTAGAGTTTCCGGCCGAGTCGGTGACTCGGGTGAATGAGTTGCGCTCTTGCGCATTGGGCATGAGGGAGATGGGTGTCAGACTGTCCTATTACGTGCCCACCCATTGGCTTGTGCCATGTGCACAAGACCCGATCAAGAACAAGGCGGCCTGTACGTCTTTGCACTCCGACTTAAACACCGCTATGCAGTCTGGCATGTTCAGCGATTTGAGTTTTGATTTCTTGGGTTACTCGGCCATGCAGAAGGTGGAGGAGGCAAAGAAATTCAGTTGGAACACCTGGACGGTAAAGCCGCAGGATTTTCACAAGTTTCAGCGCCAGGATTTCCGCTACATCATCATGAACACATCAACGGATCCCAACACATATTAAATTTTAAAAATGCCTCTTACCTTAGCCATTTTCACGCCATGACCTTCTCGTATTTACTCCTTTATTGCCACGATCAGCGATATGCGAATGATGCGCGCAAGCTTATAGCGAAACACGGCTGAAATCCTGCCGAGACCTTTGAGACCGGTATGTGCAAAGCTTTTGTGTGGTGTTCGATCAACCCTGAATTGTTAGCTAATGTTCAGAGTGGCGCTTAAAAAGATTGGGTGTCGAAACAACACGAGTCAGTTAAACCATGATAATAAAAAGTAAAGGCATTATCTTGGCTGGTGGATCTGGCACTAGGCTTTACCCGGTCACCCAGGCGGTCAGCAAGCAGCTCATGCCGGTGTACGACAAGCCGATGGTGTACTACCCACTGAGTACGTTGATGCTGAGTGGCATTCGCGATGTCCTGTTGATCAGCACTCCGCAAGACACGCCGCGCTTTGCCGAACTGCTGGGTGACGGTTCACGCTGGGGTATGAGCATCCAGTACGCAGTGCAGCCTAGCCCGGACGGGCTGGCTCAGGCGTTCATCATCGGACGAGACTTCGTTGGTAATGACCCCAGCGCCTTGGTGTTGGGCGACAACATCTTTTATGGGCACGACCTAGTCAAGCAACTGCACAGCGCTAACCTGCGCACCAGTGGTGCCAGCGTGTTTGCATACCATGTGCATGACCCCGAGCGTTATGGCGTGGTGGCATTTGATGCGCAGCAGCTTGCCATTGACCTGCCCCCTCCCTGCCGTACCAAAGTGATGGAACAAAGTCCGCTAATTTCGGAGAATAGCGGCTATGAAACAATCCAGATTTACCGATGAGCAAATCATCGGCTTCCTCAAACAGGCTGACGCGGGCATGTCCGTCAAGGAACTTTGCCGGTCCGGTGGCTTTAGCCAACCAACCTTCTACAAGTGGCGCTCCCGCTTTGGCTCAATTGGCAGCCCCAGAGTTAGACCAAGGGACTATCGAGATGGATATTCGTCACGCTCAGGCACTTGGGCATGCACTTGCTCAGGCATCAGCGCTGTCGCGAAGCAAGTGCAGTGCACCAAGTGCTAAAGAGGTTTAAACAGTGGGTTCTGCTAGAGTTTGTTAGCGCATCAAATTTTCCCAACAAAAGCATTTACAGTGTGCAGAGTGAAAGAAAGAACTGAATGACAAACAACTTTTCGTCCTTTTATTTTGGGGTAAACAAAGGCTCCAGTGGCTTTGTGTATGCATTGGCATTTGCTTTTGCCGCGATTTGCTTGCCAGCAAGCGCCCAAACCACCAGCCTATCCACTGCTTCAGAAAACATCTTCGGCATTTCTGCTTCAAACTACAAATACAACGAACCCGGCTTTATGAAGCTCAATGCCACTAAGCTTGGGGTAGACCTTTCTACTACTTATGCGCCTGGCGCCAAGTGGCCCAACAAGCCCGACTCTTGGTTTTACAAAGCAGAGCTAAGCTATTTTTCAGGGAATGCCGACTACACCAGCCCCATTAGCGGCACCATAAGCAACACGCCTCATTGGTTCTATGAAGCCCGTGTGTTGGCAGGCAAAGACATTGACATGGGCACCTATGTTTTGTCCCCCTACACAGGCTTAGGCTACAGGCATTTGTTCAATGATTTGGGTTACGAGCGAACCAGCAACTACACCACCTTGCCTATTGGCATTACCCACAAGGTAAAACTAAATGACAATTCGCAACTGCACACCAACGTGGAGTACATGCATTTGTTGTCGGGCGTACAAAAAGTGCAGCTTATTCAAAGCATCAGCATGAATCAGAAAAATGGCTATGGGCTGCGTTTGAGCATGCTAAAGCGCCAAGACAAATGGTCTATCGGCCCCACTTTGACCTATTGGAACTTGGGCCAATCGGAGTTGGGTGGCCTTACACCCCTTTACGAGCCCAAAAACAACACGCTAGAAATTGGCTTTAAGGGTGCCATGCACTTTTAAATGCTGTGAAAAACCCTAAATAATTCACGAAATAGTCATTTCAAAGCAGGCTTTTTGTGTTTTAATTTACTAACTTTGTAACAATTTATCCCGGAGTTTCCATGTCCAGCAACAAACTATCAGCTATTTTTGTAGCATCTATTATGGCAGCCACACAAATGTCTGCTCAAGCCCAAACTGGCGCTAGCACTGCTACCAGCTCTGCAATCGGTGGTATCACTGCCGATAAAGTTGTATTTGGAGCTGCCATTGTAGCTGCAGTAGCTTCCCTTAACAGCGGTAGCAGTGGTGCCGCGGCTATTGCTATTGCTCCTCCCCCAGCTGCTGGTACTGGCGCTGCGTCCGCTACTGCAGCAGCCACACAAGCTGCAGCAGCCAATACAGCTGTTTCTTCTGCCCTAACTTCTTTGTTAGCTGCTGCCGGTACTAGCCCCGATGCATCCATTACAGCCGCGTACAACGCTGCCAATGCCGCTGCCGCAGCTGCGGCCACTGCTCAAGCTGCAGCAGCTCAAGCAGCGTCTGATTTTGATGTTGCTTCTAAAGTAAGCGTAGTGGGCGTTGTCAATGGCGGCCGCACCATTTGCGCTGCTGCTACCACATGTACCAAAGCAGAACTTTTGGCATTGAGCTTGCGCGCGGCCCAAACTGCTGTGGCTGCTGCTGATGCTTCAATCAGAGCTATTTCCTTGTCGTTGGCACTGCGTGACCTTGTTTTAAAATTCAACCCATCCGCTTCGGTGGCCAGTGCTGTTGCATCGCTTACTTCGGCTCAAACTGCCGCAGTAGCTGCGCAAACTGCTGCTAATGCAAGTATTACTAGCTACCAAGCCCTAGCTACTGCTTTGGGCACTACTGGAACAACCATTGCTGGTTCTACTGGTACTACTGGTACTACTGGTACTACTGGTACTACTGGCACCAGATAATCTAAATCACTGCGTTTATTCAACGCTAGACTCTAATTAGCTCGGGGGTTTATCCTCCGAGTTTTTTTTTGCAAAATTAGGCTGCTTGTGAAATGGTTTTTAATTAATTTGTTGAGTTCATTGACTGGCCTGTGCCTGTTGGCTTTGTTAACAGGCTGTGTTCAAACACCCGTAACTCAGACTTTGGCTGAAGCCTTTGGCAAAGGCAAGAGCAGCAACATAGACGCAATCAAGCTCAACCCCAATTTAAAGTATTTAAGAGTGACAGTGCGCGACCGTGCTGTGCTCATGGTGTTGGGCTATTCAGAAAATACACCTCAAGGTGCAATTGAAACTTGGTACAGCAGCCAGGGTGAGGTGCTCAAGCTTTTGAACGGGCGCGTGGTGTCTACCAACGGGCTTGAAGTAGATTGGCGCAACGTAAATGATGTGCCCTTTCCTAATTGGACAGAACTGAATGCTTTGAACTTAAGCGCAACTTCTTTTGAATTTAAACGCACTTACGATCAAATGCCCACCTATCAGTTTGGTATTTCTGAAACTGTGCAGTTGTATGGTGTACGCACTCCCACCAATGCAAACTTGGTAGGCTTGCCTGCAAACCAGCTTAAGTGGGTGGAAGAAAAAGTGAAGGGCACTGTGCATGGCCTGCCTTCTGCGCGGTATGGCCTGAGTACCAAGAATGGTCAAACTTTTGTGGTTTATGGGGAGCAGTGTTTTTCAAGTGAACTTTGCTTTTCTTGGCAAAGCTGGCCTGTGGCCAAATGAATTTTTATTGGATAGTGAAAATTATGTTCAATAAACTTGCTGCTCGGTTTTTTGCCATTAAAGCGGATGTACCCTTTGCTATTTTGTTGTGTGGCCTTTTAACTTGCACTGGCATAACTGCGCAATCATCGCAACTAGCACACACAGATGGCGAGCGCCTGAGTGATTGGATGCTTCGCCAACCTTCTACCGCCTTGTTGTACACAGCAGGCTTGCAGTGGCAAGTGCCAAGTGAGCGCGATGCGCAGGCTAAGCTCAAGCGCACAGTGCTTGATGCGCTGAATGTGATACCTGTTGTTTCTTCTGCCGATAAGGCCAACTTAAGCAAATGGGTAGAAGCCTTGCCAGTAACCGGCCGTGTGCGCTTAGCCCAGGCAGATGCCCGCTGGCTTCAGGCACACCCTAGCCAAGACCCTGTTTTAAAATCTGACCACAAAGTAGCATTGCCCAATAGGCCAACTACAGTGAGTGTGCTGTTGCAAAGTGGTGAGCTGTGCACCGTGCCGCATAGGCCTGGCGCTCAAGTTAGAAACTATCTTCAAGCATGTGTGCCTGCACAATTAGACAGTACAGACCGCGCTTTTATTGTTCAACCAGATGGTGCTGTGGTGGACTATGGCATTGCCATGTGGAACCAAGAAGCTCAAGATGGCATAGCGCCTGGGGCCTTGCTGTGGGCGCCTTCACGAAGCAGTGGGTTTTCTAATGAGTTGTCTTTGCAGCTGGCGCAATTTTTAGCCACTCAAAGCTATGAAAGTTTTGTGGCTACTGTTGCCTCGGGGCCAATGATTTCTGGTGCTGGTGCTGTTGCTGCGCCCGTTGCTGTAACTTCAGCTGCTCGCAGTTTGCCAATCACTGCCAGCGATTGGGGCTTTGTAGGTTTGCTTCAAACACCTAGCGCACGCATGTCGCCAGCAGGCGATGCACGCTTCAATGTGAGTCGTGTGTTCCCTTATGAGCGCATCAATGTATTTGTTCAACCCTTCGATTGGCTTGAGGCTGGATTTAGGTATTCGAATGTGAGCAATCGTTTTTATGGACCTTTGGAATTGTCTGGTACACAAGAATACAAAGACAAAAGCATTGACTTCAAACTGCGATTGCTACAAGAGTCAGCCTACATGCCCCAAGTGGCCATGGGCATGATTGACTTTGGTGGTACCGGTTTGTTTTCTAGCGAATATGTGGTGGCCAACAAACGCTCTGGTAACTTCGATGCCAGCTTGGGAATGGGGTGGGGTTACTTAGGGTCTAGCGGCAACATAACCAACCCATTGTCTAAGTTGAGCTCAGGCTTTAACACCCGCAGCGCAGAAACTGGCATGGGCGGCACCCCCGCTTTCAAATCATTCTTCCGAGGGCCAGCTGCTTTGTTTGGTGGCGTGCAGTACCACACCCCTTGGCGCAACTGGGTGCTCAAAGCGGAATACGATGGCAACAATTATCAAAACGAGCCACAAGCCAACAACCGCAAACAAACGACCCCCTTCAACTTTGGGGTGGTGTACAAACCCAACTCGTCTGTAGATCTGTCTTTAGGCCTGGAGCGTGGCAATACAGTCATGGTGGGCTTAACGCTGCGCACGTCTTTGCCCAACTTAAGCGTGCCCAAAGTATCTGAACCCCCCACCCCCAAAATTGCCACCACGCGCCCACAGCGAGCGCCCGAGTGGGTGAGCACGGCGGCTGATGTTTCTGACATGAGCAGCTGGGTGGTTCAAAAAATTTCCCTGCATGGCACCGTGATGCAAGTAGACATTGAGGCATTGTCGGGCGTTCATTGGAATGACCGCCTGCACCGCATTTTGACCATTCTGCACCGCGATGCGCCGGCCAATGTGCAAACCTTTGAGCTGAATTTGAACGACCAAGGCGTTAAGCTAACGCAGCGAGTGGTTAACCGCGAAGCCTGGGTAAAGCAAAACACCCAACTGGTGCCGCCTGCTGAGACAGTGCCTGCCATGGTGGCGGTGGAGCCACCTGTTCAAACTGCTTCAAAGAGCACAGGCCTTGGTTTTAAAGCAGACATACCGAACAAACCTGAATGGGAGCGAACCCCCGCTTTGTTTGGCTATGGCGTTGTGCCCAGTTGGCAGCAAAACATTGGTGGGCCCGATGGATTTTTGTTGTTTAGAGTGGGCTTATCTGTGCCCGTGCAGCTCAGAATTACCAACAACATTGCCATTACAGGCTCGGTGGGCCTCAACTTGTTTGACAACTTTGGTAAGTTTAAATACACCGCCCCCAGTGACATGCCCCGGGTGCGTACTTATTTGCGGGAGTACATGACAGCTACTAAGTTCAATGTGCCCAACTTGCAAATTACCCACTTTTCTGACCTGGCACCCAACCAGTATTACAGCGTGTATGCCGGCTACCTAGAAAGCATGTATGCGGGTGTGGGTGGCGAATGGATGTACCGCAAGTGGCACAGCCCCTTTGCCTTTGGGGTAGACATTAACCGCTTGCAGCAGCGCAGCTTTAACCAATACTTTGGCTTTAGCAATGCGGGCGATCAAACGGGCTACCGTGTAACCACAGGGCATGCCACTGCTTACATAGACACTGGCTGGCAAAACACCCAAGTAAAGCTTAGCGCGGGCCGCTATTTGGCGGGCGACTTGGGCGTAACCTTGGATGTGGGCAAAACCTTTGCCAATGGTGTATCGGTAGGGGCTTGGGCTACCAAGACCAATGTGTCGGCGCAAAGGTTTGGTGAGGGCAGCTTTGACAAAGGCTTTTACCTGCGCATACCGTTTGACGTGATGACCACCTCTCGCAGCGGCAATGTAGCCAGCTTGAACTACAACCCACTGACTCGCGATGGCGGTGCTAGACTCAACCGCGACTTTACGTTGTTTGGTGCCACCAGCCCGCGCAGCCAGCGCGAGACTTCTTACATGCCTGCGGCTGTGCCTTTGTTCAGGGGTGATTAAGCAAACACTTGTGCTGCTGCCAAACTAACACCCTGTTGGTCTTTGGCGGACAGCATGGGGGTGATGCCTAGAGGCCAATTGATGCCAATGCTGGGGTCGTTCCAAGAAATGCATCTTTCGTGAGCGGGTGCATAGTAGTCAGTAGTTTTGTACAAAAAGTCTGCTGACTCGCTAATCACAATAAAGCCATGCGCAAAGCCAGCTGGTACCCAGAACTGGCGATGATTGGTGTCGCTTAATTCGCAGCCTACCCATTTACCAAAAGAGGGAGAACTTTTGCGAATGTCGACAGCCACATCAAACACAGCGCCCTGAGTAACTCGCACCAGTTTGCCTTGGGCTTGTTGCAGTTGGTAATGCAAACCTCTTAATACGCCTTTGGCACTTTTGCTGTGGTTGTCTTGAACAAAATTGACGTCTAACCCAGTGGCATTGGCAAAGTCTTTGGCATTGAACGATTCAAATAAGAAACCCCTGCTGTCGCCAAAAATCTTAGGCTCCAAAATTAAGACTGACCTTGCCCCCGAAAAACGTACTGCTTAGCTGATGGTTAAAAATCAGTTCAAGGAGAACGCAATGAGTGAAACGAGGAAACGGGCTAGGTACACGCTGGAATTCAAGATGGAAGCGGTGCGACTGGTCAAAGGCGGTCA
>JAPLPO010000146.1:0-13644 GCA_026400155.1 Burkholderiales bacterium
AATTGCATGGTTGTCGCAAACTTGGACTGAATAGAAAGGGAAGTGGGCGACTGTGGTGTGCCGCCTGTCAGGCCAGTCAGCACAGCCGTTGAGTGCTCGCTGTCAAACTTGGCATACGTGATGCCCAGACCCAAATAAGGGCGAAACAAGGCGCCGGCTTCACCAAAACGATACTGAACCATGACGGTGGCTGGAATGGCTTTGGTGTCACCAATTTTGCCCACGCCGGCAATGCTGCCAGCACCATACAGGTTGTGCTTGAACGGCAAGGCCAGGGGCAGATCAATGGCCACACTGTTGGTCATCATGTAAGTGATGCCGCCCGCAAGTTGCGTGCTGTTGCTCACGCTTGTTTGCGCGCCAGGCAAAGACGGCGCAGACAGCGTGCCGCTGTTGACTTGCGGAGCAAGTTGCATGATGCCGCCCCGAACCAGCCAGCTTCCTTGTGATTGTGCGTGGGCAGCGGTGCTCAGAGCCAGTGAGGTGAGTGCAGTGATCGCTGAGAGCGCAAAGCAGAATTTAGATTTCATGGTGTTTCTCCTTTGCTTGAATTACAGCCAACCCGCTGTGGCCAATGACTTTGCAACCAACTGGCTGAGCAGTTGATAGCCTAAAGGGGAGGGATGGAAGCCGTCTGAGAAGGCATAGGTTTGCCACCAGTTGGCCCCGCCGGTTGCGCCAGGCGGCGGTGTCATGGCGGAAAGCGCAGCCGCGGTACAGGTTTGGAAGTTGTAGGTTGGCAGGCCACCAGACAGGACCAGTTGGCCTTGGGCATCCCGCACGGCTGGGCATGCTGGTGCGGTGACGTTGGTCAGACCATATTGCGCAGGGTTGGCAAGTTGATCGTTGAAGGCTGTGTAGAAATCAACCAACACGATGCGCTTATCGCCAGCGACATTGGTCGCCAGTTTGGCGTTGAAAGCTTCAACCCAAGACTTGAACAAGGCTTCAGCTTGCCCGCGTGCAGTGGCGCCTGCTGTACCACCACCATAAGCTGCCGCAACGCCCGCCAAGGCCATCTGGAAGCGAGGCGTGTTGGTAATGCCAGGCATGTTCAGAACAGCGACCTTCTCAGCGCCTTTGTCTAAAGCCGTGGTTTTAATGCTGCCATAAAACATGTCGGACAAGGCCACCATGTAGAGGCCGCCAGCTTGTGCCAAACCAGTTGGACCCCCGGCTAACAAGGGGTTCAATGTGGCTGGGGGAAGCAAAGTCCCTGCCATGCGAGCAAAACTAACGCCACCATCGGTACCAGCTGCCAAATAGGCAGTCACTAAATCGGCCGCATCATTGCCACCGCCAAGCACGAGCAACAAGTCGGAGCTTTTGTAATTGCCGGCAGCGCTGGCCGTTTGCAATTGATAGGTGATGGAGAGGGGTGAGTTGCCTGCACCGGTGAGGGGGTTGAAGTTGTTGATTCGGCCACCACCCACAGCAAAACTGGTGCAGCCTGTCACAGTATTAGGAATGAAGGAGGTGCCTGTAGATTTGAAAAAATTGCACAGCTGAGGCATGCCAAGCAAGGCAGCAATGCGCTCAGTCCAAATGGTGTTAGGTTCACTGGCACTGTCTTGCACAGAGAACATGCGGCCGAAACCTGGGATCCCTTTGAATACACCGCTGTCAGACAGGCTATCGCCCATGACTTTGACCGATGTGATCCCCGCGCGTTGGCTGGTTGGATCGGCACTTCCTCCACCACAGCCTGCCAAGATAGCGGCAGTGGCTGTAGCGAGCAGTGCAAGTTTCCACTTCATGGATTTCATCTTTCACCTCTTTGTATGACTTGTTTTGATTTACTGAAAAGACCCATTTAAAAAGAACGCCCGTTCTTTTATGGACCATCTTAAGCAGGCCAAAGCAAGGCGGTGATGGGGTAAGTACCAGTCTGGGCTATGACTTTTTGTCGTCTTTCACAGTCCACTCAAGCAATCTGTCAAAGGCCGCGCGCGTGGCATTGGCATTGGGGTGGTTGACGATGACGACAAAGACATAGCGCTTGCCACTCAAGCCATCGACGTAGCCTGCCAAAGAAGCCACATCTCTCAGGCTGCCAGATTTGAGAAGGGCCCGCCCAATGGCCACGGAGTTGGGTTGCCGATCTTTCAATCGGGCCACGGTGCCGTCCACGCCCGCAATAGCCAGAGAGCTTTGCAAAGCCGTTGCGTACGGACTTTGCGCGGCCAAATGCAACAAGGCGCTGAGGGCTTGGGCGTTGCTGCGCTCCTCCCGAGAGAGCCCAGAGCCGTTGTCCAACACGGGCAGGCTCTGGCCTTTTAAGTTTTGCGACCACCATTTCAAAACGGTCTGCTTTGACGCCGCAAAGTTGCCCCTGTCTTGCTGGCTTGAGAGGGTCAGAAAAAGTTGTTGCGCCATCACGTTGTTGGAAAACTTGTTGATGTCTGCCACGATATCGGTCAAGGGCAGCGACTGCGCTTCATGCCACAACACAGCATTTGCAGGGGCACTGCCATACCGAACTTGACCCTTGAGCAGTCCACCCGCTTGACGCCACATGGCTTGCACCATGCGAGGGGCAAAGCTTTGCGGCTCGATGTACGCCACGGGCCACTTTTGCTCTCCACATGCTTTGGGGTAAGTGCCATTGAAGCGCACGCTGTCGGCTTGGGAAAAATCGGCGCGAAGTTGGGTGCGCCAATCTTGGCACGGACCCGCCGACAAGGGCACGCTGCTGGGCCACTGCACATTGGCCAATGGCGGCTCGCCTTCCACTTTGGCTTCACTGCCTGTTGCATTGGGCGTGAACTTAAACAGCATGGCATTGAAGTTCAGCAAAAGTCCTTGAGGTGCCACGTTGTAAGGTCGAAGCGGCTCATCGTCAAAGCTGGCCGGATTTTTGGCGGGCAGGTCAAACACACTGCTGTCCAAAACGATGTCGCCTTTCACGTCGCGAATGCCTTTGGCCATCAGATCTTGAAGTAGTGCTTGAAGCCGTTCAACGACAAGTTTGGGATCGCCACTTCCCTTCAAAAACAAATTGCCCTGCAACACGCCGTCTTTGACGGGGCCATCGATGAACACTTTGTTGCGCCAAGTGAAGTCGGGCCCTAATAGCGACAGCCCTGCAGAAGTCGTGATGAGTTTCATGACGGAGGCAGGGTTCATCTCTGCGTTGGCATGAAGACTCAAGCGGGGCTTGGGCAGGGCCGCGTTGGGTGACGCATTGCTCAGCGGCGCCACCACAATGCTCACGGCACTCAGTGGAATATTGGCTTGCTTGAAGGCCTGAGCAACAGACTCTGGAAGTTGTGATTTTTCAGCTTGCGCAGTTTGGGGTTTGCTAGCAAGGGCCGAGCCGGAGCCCGCCAAAACCAGGGCCAAAACCGTTGGAAGAAAAGCCTGAAAGCAGGGTGTGCGCATGCCTGAAGTCTAGCCGCCCTTGGACGTATCATTGGGACATGGCATTTTCTCAACGCAGCATCGGCCCTTTGGCGGCCGTGATCACTGTTCTCATTTGGTCTTCCTTCATTGTCGTGGCGCGGGCTTCAGCATCTCATGTGCTTTTGCCTTTGGACATTGCTTGCGCCCGTATTTTGGGCGCCAGCAGTGTGTTGCTGCCTTGGGCATGGTGGCTCATGCGGGAAGCCCGTCAGCGCGGCGAAAAAGTCGGCTCTTTGTGGGGCTTGTCGCCATTGCCTTGGCGCATCACTGTGCAGGCGGGCCTGTTTGGCGGCTTGTTGTATGCGGTGCTGGCCTACATCGGATTTTTTTATGCGCCTGCGGGTCATGCCTCTGTGCTCTTGCCCGGCAGTTTGCCGCTTTGGACTACCTTGTTGATGTGGCTTTTTTTGCGCGAGCAAATTGGCATGAACCGCGCCATTGGCTTGCTCATGATTGTGTGCGGCGGCATTTTGGTGGGCGGCATGAGTCTGCTCCAAGCCTTTGAAGGCGGCGATGTTTGGATCGGTGACCTTTTGTTCATGGCGGCTGCCTTGTGTTGGTCGGTCTACAGCGTCACGGTGCGTCGATATGGTTTGGATGCAGTGCGGGCAACCATGGCCATCACGGCATTTGCGTTTGTGAGTTTTGTGCCCGCTTATGCCTTGTTGGTTAACTTCAATGTGCTGCCAAGCAACATGGCACAAGCTGCGTGGTCTGAAATTGTGTTTCAAGCGGCATTTCAGGGTGTGGGCTCGGTGGTCATTTCTGGCATTACCTTCACGCAAATGATTCGCACTTTTGGCCCCGTCAAGTCCACCATGATCACAGCGCTGGTGCCTGGCTTGTCGGCATTGGGCGCGGTGGTCTTTTTGGGTGAACCTTTGTCTTGGAATTTGTGGGTGGGCTTGGCATTGGTCACTGGCGGTATATTGTTTGGTGTGCGGCAAGCCATGGTCAAATCCTCACCTCTCAAACCTTGAAGCCATGACCTCAGCCTTGAAATTTTTGGCCTTTGACACCAGCACCGACATGATGTCGGTGGCCTTGTCGCATGGCAACCAAACTTGGCACCACCATGGCGTAGGGGGTGCCAATGCCTCGGCACAATTGATTCCCAGCATTCACAGGCTGCTTGCGCAAGCGCAGTTGCAACTTTCAGATTTGACTGCCTTGGTGGTGGGCCAAGGCCCAGGCTCTTTTACTGGGCTGAGAACAGCCTGTGCGGTGGCACAAGGCCTGGCTTTGGGTGCGAACCTGAAAGTTATTCCTGTCGACAGTTTGAAGGCGGTGGCGGAAGATGCCAGACAGACGCTTCTGGATGCACAAGACAGCGAGCCTTTCAACTCTTTAGAAGATGTGCACATCGCCTCGGTGATGGACGCTAGGATGAGCGAGGTTTACGTGGGGGTTTACAGGTGGCAGGCTGCTTCCGCGCAATGGACATCTGTACAGCCTTTGCAAGTGGGCGCACCCGAAGCAATGGCCGCACAGTTGGGCCAATTGAGCCAACTGGGCTTGCCTCACTTGGTGTTGGCTGGCAATGGTTTTGAGGTTTACAAAGAACGCTTTTCCCTGAAAGAGTTAGAGTTAAACAATGTTCACTTGCGCTGTGTGGCCGCCGTGCCGCATGCCTTGGCCTTGCTGCGCATGGCGCCGGCCTTGTGGGTGAGTGAGCAAGCTGTTGGGCCAGAATGGGTTCAGCCCCTTTACATTCGCGACAAAGTGGCGCAAACCACGGCAGAGCGAGAAGCCATCAAACTGGCCAAAGCCAGTGCATCGCCTATTTCAACCAGCCTCCCGCCAACATGAACCTGTGGCCGCCAGAGCTCAAACAAATGTTGACGCCTGCGCTCCAGGTGCAACTGCTCACCATGACAGAGGCCGATTTACAAGCAGTGGTGGCCGTGGAGCAAACCGCTTACAGCCATCCCTGGACATTGGGCAATTTCAAAGATGCGTTGAAGGCCGGTTATGTGGCGCACCGCTTGGTGGCCGAGGAACATTTGATCGGCTACTTTGTGGCCATGCAGGTCATTGACGAAGTTCACTTGCTCAACATCACTGTTGCGCCCGATTTCCAGCGGCAAGGCTGGGCACGTTGTTTGATGCAATCCTTGAGCTTGTGGTCTCAAGCCCAAGGTGCAAACTGTCTGTGGCTTGAAGTGCGAGAAAGCAATGCACCCGCTTTGAGTTTGTACAAAAGTTTTGGCTTCCAACAAGTTGGCTTGAGAAAAGATTACTATCCTGCTGGGCGAACCACTCGCGAGTCTGCGGTGGTCATGAGCATGCCTCTCAAACCTTAAGCCATGATGGAAGAACCCACTGCTGCAATGAACGAAAACGCCACGCGTTTTGAGCTTGACGAGCGCCAACGCGCCATGTTGGCAGAAATGGGTGTGCGCGTTTGGATGCCCAAAACAGCGCCAGCCGTGCATCCAGTTGCCAAGCAATTGGCGGCTAGCCCTCAAAAAGACATCAGCATGGCACCGCCATTGTTGTCTGTGCCCATTGTGGATGTGTCGAACTTGCCAGCCGGCATTGCCAACATGGAGTGGCCCCAATTGCAGTCGGCGGTTACCGCCTGCACAAGCTGCGGCTTGAGCCAGTCTCGCCAGCAAGCCATTTTGGGAGACGGCTTGGTTTCAGCCAATTGGATGATTGTGGGCGATGCGCCAGGCGAAGAAGAAGACCAAAATGGCCGAAGTTTTGCCGGACCCGCAGGCCAATTGCTTGACAACATGTTGAAGGCCTTGAGCCTCACACGCGATGACGTTTATCTCACCCATGCTTTGAAGTGCCGAACCCCATCGGGCCGCAATGCAAGTCAACTGGAAGTGTCGCATTGCGCCAATTATTTGTCGCGTCAAGTTGCACTGGTTCAGCCCAAAGTGATCTTGGCCATGGGCAGAACGGCCGCCTTGGCCTTGTTGAAAAGTGCTGAGCCCTTGGGCAAATTGCGCTCGCAAGTGCAAAGCTTTCAGGGTGTGCCTGTGGTGGTCACTTATCCACCAGCCTACTTGCTTCGCAATCAGGCTGACAAGGCCAAGGCTTGGGCCGATTTGTGTTTGGCGGCCAGCTTGGTGCCGTCAAGCAGCACTTGAGCGGCTTCAAGGCTTAAGCCTTTTTGGCGTCTTCAGCTTGGTCAAAACTGGCGGGCTGTGACGGCCACAACACGCTGGCAATCGACACCACCATGAGCGCCATCGCTGCCCAGTCTTGCCAATGAAGTATTTCATTCAGGGCCCATGCGCCGCTGAACACGCCCAAAATAGGAATCATCATGACACTCAATGTGGAAGCCACGGGCGGCAAGCCGCGGGCCAAATAAAACCAAGCGGCATGCGCAAAGCCAAACACCAAGAAGGCGTTGAACAGAATGGCGGCCCAGTGTGTGGGGCTGGGTTCTTGCCATCTGTCGGATTCAAAAACAAATGCCAAGACCATCATCACCAGGGTGGTCAGGGCGGTCATCCAAAAAGACAAGGTGAGGGTGGGCAATGGAATGGTGGTCCGGCGCATCAATTGGGTGCCCAAAGCCCAAGTGCTGGCAGAGATCAAAGCCAACAACACGCCCACGGGTTTGCCAGAGAGATTGGACAACTCATGCCAAAGCAACAGGAGTACCCCCAGTGCTGCAGCAAACACCCCGCCCCAAGCACGCTTGGAGAGCTGGTTTTGAAAAATGAAGGCGCCAATCAGGGCTGAGAAGATGGGCATGGTGTAGCCCAAAATAGCCGATCTGCCGCTGGACAAATACTGCACGGCCAAAATGATCAAGGCATGCCAAATGAACATGTTGAAGATGGCCAGCACCAACAACTCACGCCAGTACTGCCGCGGAACTCGAAAAGGAACCTTCATGGCCAAAAGGCCTAGCCCCAAGATGGGTGTGCCGATGAGCAAGCAAAGCATGCGAAAAGTCAGAGGCGGATAACCCGTGACACCCAGCTTCAAAACAGGCCAATTCAGGCCCCAAACCAAGGTGAGAAGCACCAAGAGGACCCATTGGCGTGTGGTGAGTGAGTGCATAAGGCCGATCTTAGTGCGTCTTAGTGCGAAATAGCCCCAAGGGCTGTGAGTTTGGGTCTTGCGGTTTGAGCCTTTAAAATCGGGCCATGACTTTTTTAGAACAACTGCAAGGCGCTGAGCGCCAAAACGGCTCCCTGTTGTGTGTGGGCTTAGACCCTGAACCCAGCAAATTTCCCGAGAGCCTGAAGGGCGACGCTAGCAAGATCTATGATTTTTGTGCGCAGATTGTCGATGCCACAGCCGACCTGGCCATTTCCTTCAAGCCCCAAATTGCTTACTTCGCAGCCCACCGCGCGGAAGACCAATTGGAAAAGCTCATGGAGCACATGCGCCGCAATGCGCCCCATGTGCCCGTCATTTTGGATGCCAAGCGGGGCGACATTGGTGCAACTGCCGAGCAGTATGCCAAAGAAGCCTTTGAGCGCTATGGTGCAGACGCCGTCACCTTGTCGCCCTTCATGGGGTTTGATTCAGTGCAGCCCTATTTAAAGCACCATGGCAAGGGTGCTTTTTTGCTGTGCCGTACGTCTAACCCTGGCGGTGACGATCTGCAGAACCAGCGCTTGGCTTCTGTGGAGGGCCAGCCCTTGCTGTACGAACACATTGCCAAGTTGGCGCAAGGCCCTTGGAATGTGAATGGCCAATTAGGCTTGGTGGTAGGTGCCACCTATCCTGCTGAAATTGAACGTGTGCGCAGTTTGGCGCCTACTTTGCCTTTGCTCATTCCCGGTGTGGGTGCGCAAGGCGGCGACGCTGTAGCCACCATCAAGGCGGGTTACCGCCAGAGCAAAGGGGCCACCACCGGTGCGGTCATTGTGAGTTCATCGAGGGCTATTTTGTATGCGTCATCGGGAGATGATTTTGCGCAAGCCGCGCGCCAAGAAGCCATGCGTACGCGTGACCTTTTGAGAGCTGCCGCCCAAGACTGAAGCAACGCTGTGTCCTAATGCCAATGCGCTCAGGACGATTTATTTTTCAAGCAAGCGCTTCAAGTAACGGCCAGTAAAGCTGGCTGTATTTTGCGCCAGTGTTTCGGGTGTACCCACTCCAACCACCGTACCGCCACCCGAGCCCCCTTCCGGGCCCATGTCGATCACCCAATCGGCGGTTTTGATCACATCCAGGTTGTGCTCAATGACCACAATGGTGTTACCCGCATCACGCAGTTGGTGCAAGACTTTGAGCAACAAAGCAATATCGGCAAAGTGCAAGCCGGTGGTGGGCTCGTCCAAAATATAAAGCGTTCGGCCCGTGTCGCGCTTGGACAACTCGAGTGCCAACTTCACGCGCTGTGCTTCTCCACCCGACAAGGTGGTGGCAGCTTGGCCTAATCGGATGTAGCTCAAACCTACATCGAGCAAAGTCTGCAGCTTTCGTGCAATGGTAGGCACTGCATTGAAAAACTCAAACGCCGCCTCAACGGTCATGTCGAGCATTTGAGCAATGTTTTTGCCCTTGTACAAAATCTCCAAAGTCTCGCGGTTGTAACGTTGTCCATGACACACATCGCAAGGCACGTACACATCGGGCAAAAAGTGCATTTCGACTTTCACCATGCCGTCGCCTTGACATGCTTCGCAGCGTCCGCCGCCGTTAGAAGCGCTGACGTTAAAGCTGAAGCGCCCCGGGCCATACCCTCGTTCGCGCGCTGCGGGTACCTCGGTCATGAGGTCGCGAATGTGCGTGAACATGCCGGTGTAAGTGGCCGGGTTGCTGCGCGGTGTGCGGCCAATGGGCGACTGGTCAACGTTGATGACCTTGTCGAAGTGGTAGAGCCCCAAAATGTCTTCGTGGGCGGCAGGTTCATCGTGTGCACGGTGAATGCTGCGTGCTGCAGCGGTGTACAAAGTTTCGTTCACCAAGGTGGATTTGCCTGAGCCCGAAACACCCGTCACGCAGGTGAGCAAGCCCACAGGAAATGCAGCGCGCACATTTTTCAAGTTGTGACCTGTGGCGCCCACAATTTCAATGAAGTCTTTGCCAGGCGCATGGCGCTTGGTAGGCACTTCAATGGCTTTGCGGCCCGACAAATATTGACCGGTTAAAGAATGGGGTGCTTGCAAAATGTCTTCGCAGGTGCCTTGTGCCATCACGCGGCCACCATGCACACCGGCACCTGGGCCCATGTCAATCACATGGTCGGCAACGCGAATCATGTCTTCGTCGTGCTCCACCACCAACACGCTGTTGCCAATGTCGCGCAAATGTTTGAGCGTGCCTATCAGGCGATCGTTGTCGCGTTGGTGCAAGCCAATGCTGGGTTCGTCCAAGACATACATCACACCCGTCAGGCCGGAGCCAATTTGACTGGCCAAGCGAATGCGTTGTGCTTCGCCGCCCGACAAGGTGTCTGCGCTGCGATCGAGGCTCAAATAGTTCAGGCCCACATCGTTCAAGAACTTCAAGCGAGAGCCAATCTCGCGCACCACTTTGTCGGCAATTTCGGCCTTGGCGCCTTGCAGTTTCAAAGTTTGAAAGTAAGTTTGGGCTTCACCCAAAGTGACGTGGTTCACTTCATAAATGGCGCGCGCTTGTGGGCCTTCGCCAACCCGAACATGGCGTGCTTCGCGCCGCAAACGCGTACCCTTGCAATCGGCGCAAGCGTGGTGACTGCGCATGCGAGCAAGGTCTTCGCGCACCACGCTGGAGTCGGTTTCTTTGTAGCGCCTTGTGAGGTTGGGAATGATGCCTTCAAAGGGGTGTTTTTTGGAAACCTTTTTGCCCTTGGATGCGCCAGACTCCATGATGTAACTAAACTTGATGTCCTCTTCGCCCGAGCCCCACAAAATGCTATGGCGCACGGCTTCTGGCAGTGATTCAAAGGGCGCTTCCACATCGAATGCGTAATGCTTGGCCAAGCTCTCTAGCATGCTGAAGTAAAAACCATTGCGCCGGTCCCAGCCCTTGATGGCGCCACTGGCCAAACTCAAAGAAGGAAAAGCCACCACGCGGTCGATGTCAAACACTTCGGTGGTACCCAAGCCATCGCACGTGGTGCAAGCTCCCATGGGCGAGTTGAAAGAAAACAGCCGCGGCTCAAGCTCAGCAATTGAGTATTGGCAAACGGGACACGCAAACTTGGCGTTGAACATGTGCTCCTGGCCCGAGTCCATTTCAACGGCCACGGCGCGTTGTTCGGCCAAGCGCAAAGCGGCTTCAAAACTTTCGGCAATGCGTTGGCGTAAAGCATCACGCGCAGGGGCCTCGGCTTCATGGCGAATTTTGAGACGGTCGACCACTACATCGATGTTGTGCTTTTCTGTTTTCTTCAGGGTGGGCAAATCTTCCACTTCAAAGGTTTCGCCATTGATGCGAAAGCGCACATACCCGAGTGCTTGCATTTGTTCAAAGACTTTTTCAAACTCGCCTTTGCGTTCGCGCGCAATGGGGGCCACGATCATGAGGCGAGTGTCTTCTGGCAAACCTAAAACAGCATCGACCATTTGGCTCACGGTTTGCGCTTGCAGTGCCAAGTTGTGATCAGGGCAGTAGGGAGTGCCTGCGCGGGCAAACAACAAACGCAGATAGTCGTGAATTTCTGTCACCGTACCCACAGTGGAACGCGGGTTATGGCTGGTGGCTTTTTGCTCAATGGAAATGGCGGGGGACAGGCCTTCGATCAAATCGACATCGGGCTTGTCCATAAGCTGCAAAAACTGGCGCGCATAGGCCGACAAACTTTCGACATACCGGCGCTGACCTTCGGCGTACAAAGTGTCGAAGGCCAAACTTGATTTGCCGGAGCCGCTCAAGCCGGTGATCACCACCAGTTGGTTGCGCGGAATGTCGAGGTCGATGTTTTTGAGGTTGTGCGTGCGGGCGCCGCGAACGCTGATGTGAGTTTGGCGAAGCGCGCTGGCCAAGTAGGCCCCGTCTTGGACGTCTAGGGTGCCTTGAACGTCTTTGCCGTCTTTGTTGTATTGGCTGCTGGGCATGCCTGCCTCTAACCGCGCTGCGTTCAGGGCGGCTTCCAACAGACGAACTTTCTCCCTGGCAGTTTCCAGTTCAGTGAGACTTGCGGGGGCGTTGGGTGCGTTCAAAATCGAGGTGCCAGACAAAACCCTCGATTATCGCTAAAGACGGGCACTCTGTCTGCTGCCCTTGTTCAAGAGATCCAGAGAGGTGAGTTGAAATAAAAAAAGCCAGCAAGTGCTGGCTTTTTGAGGGGTGCTTTGAATAAGCCTGAACTTAGGCTTTTTTGGCGTAAGCAGAACACCAGCCGTTTGCGTGAACTTGCTTGCCTGCAAACAAGGGGCAGCCGCCAGCAGCGTCTGTGGCCTTGCCTTGGAACAAAGCGCAGTTGTTGCATTTTTGGGCAGCGGCATGCTTAGGGAATTTCTTGGCATCAACCTTGGTGGTGTCTGCGGCATAACCCAGCGCTGCAGCTTGGGGGTCTTTTTCATTGACCAAGGCTTGAGCCATGGCCTGCTGAGTTGCCAAAGCGGTACCACCCAATGCCACTTGCATCATGAAAACGCGACGGTTGGTTTGTTTCATAAAATCTCCAATGAAGTTGCTAAAAATCTGAACGGACGAATATTAACGTTAAAAATGAAAGTCTGTTAGCGGTTTTTGGCTTCTCGGTCCTCGAAGTTGAGCAGAAAGGCTGAAGGCGGCTGAACGATTTCTGGTACCCCAGTATGAGGAAGCCGCCTTCAGCCTTTCTGCCCAACCCCACCGGGGAAAATCAGGTTTTGAGATACCTTTTGGAATCGGGGACAATTGGGCGGCAACGCTAATTTATATGAACGCATCCCCCAACCCTGTTTCGCCTTCTGAATCCGCTCAGGCTGTTAGTGCCTCGCTCATGACTTCATTGGAGAAGCGCTCCAGCATTTCTCTGGCGGCCATCTATGGCTTGCGCATGTTGGGTTTGTTCTTGGTCTTGCCTGTATTTGCCCTGGAGGCTGCGAATTACCCTGGTGGCGACGATCCTGCCCTGGTGGGCTTGGCCATGGGTATTTATGGCCTTACGCAGGGGGCTCTGCAATTGGCGTTTGGCGCGGCTTCCGACAAGATTGGCCGCAAAAAAGTGATTGTGTTTGGCTTGCTCATTCTGGCGGTGGGCAGCTTTTGGGCAGCATCAGCAGACACTTTGTATGGCGTGCTCATAGGGCGAGCTTTGCAAGGGGCGGGCGCCGTCTCTGCGGTGGTCACCGCTTTGTTGGCCGACCAAACCCGCGATTTGGTCAGAACCAAGGCCATGGCCTTGGTGGGGGCCAGCATTGGCCTGATGTTTGCGTTGTCCTTGATTTTGGCCCCTGCCCTCAATGCCATATCGGGTTTGCCGGGCTTGTTTGTGCTCACGGGCCTGTTGGCTTTTGGTGGTGTGGCCGTGGTCCTTTGGGGTGTACCCCCCGAGCCGACCCAGAAAACAGCGGTGCCCAAAGGCAGTTTGAAAGAGGTTCTGACGCACATCCCTTCACTGCGCAACAATTTGGGGGTGTTTGTGCTGCACGGCGTCCTTTTGGCCATGTGGGTGGCTGTGCCGCAAATGATGGTGGATGCTGGCTTGCCCAAAGAGCACCATTGGTGGATCTATCTGCCAGCCGTGTTGTTTGGGTTTTTGGTCATGGGCAAAACGCTCTTTCCGCTTGAAAGAAAAGGCTATCTGCGCGCCGTCTTCCTAGGCTCAGCCATGGTCATCGCGCTGGTCTTGTTCAGCTTGGCCTTGGTGGCTGGCGGTACGCCCAACTTGTGGTGCATTGCTGCCATCTTGTGTGTTTTCTTTTCCGCCTCCAACATCTTGGAAGCCTGTCAGCCTAGCATTGCCTCGCGGGGTGCCCCGCCGCATGCACGTGGCATGGCCATGGGTTTTTACAATACCTTGCAGTCGCTGGGCTTCTTTGTGGGCGGTGCGGTAGGCGGCGCCCTCATGAAATCAGGGGGTGCGCAGGTTTTATTTGGGGTTTGTGGCCTGGCCACACTGGTCTGGCTTTTGGTTGCATGGTTCATGGAACCCATTGAGGCACCGGTCCGCTAACAAGCATAATTGCAACTGTTCATCGCAAGAGATTTCAAGGAAGCAAACATGGCATCCGTCAACAAAGTCATTCTCATCGGCAACTGTGGCCGTGACCCCGAAATTCGCTACCTGCCTTCGGGCCAAGCCGTGGCCAACATCAGCATTGCCACCACCAGCCGTCGCAAAGACCGCACGTCTGGCGAAACTGTGGAAGACACCCAGTGGCACCGCGTCACCTTCTATGACCG
>JAPLPO010000146.1:13732-24041 GCA_026400155.1 Burkholderiales bacterium
AAATCGCGGGTGAATATGTCAAAAAAGGCCGCCCTATCTACATTGAAGGCCGCTTGAAATATGGCAAATACACCGACCAAGCTGGCGTTGAGAAAAACACCGTCGACATCATTGCCACCGAAATGCAATTGCTCGGCGGCCGTGAAGGCATGGGCGGCCCAAGTGGTGGTGATGAAGAGGGCGGCGCACCGGCCCGCCGTCCCGCGGCCGCGCCCCGTCCGGCTGCCAGCGCACCTGCTGGCAAACCCGCCGCCAAGCCTGCCAGTGGTTTTGACGACATGGACGACGACATTCCGTTCTAAGCCTGATTCGCAGCTAAAAAAGTCAAAAGCCTGCCCCAGTTGCAGGCTTTTTTTGCGGCCTTCTTTATACCCCATGGGGTATGTGTTAAGATGCCATTTTGGTTGGAGACGACATGAAAAAGAGTTTTGTAAACGCATCACGCCGCTCGCTGTTGGGTGCTTCTTTGGCCCTTAGCGTGGGCATGGGTCACGACTCAAGCTTTGCGCAAAGCACTGCGACACCAGCTGGCCCCGGTGTGAAGGTCATCTCAGTCGGCCAAAAGTCTGTCGCCAATTACAGTGACATTGATGGCGTGGTTGAAGCTGTGATGCAAAGCACCTTGTCGTCACAAATTTCAGGCCGAGTTCTCAGCCTGAATGTCAAAGCGGGTGATCGCGTGAAAGCCGGTCAAGTGCTAGCGACGATTGACGACAGAGAGACGCAAACGGGCGTGCTCCGAAGCCAAGCGCAATTGCAACAAAGCGACGCTGAATTGAGGCAACTGCAAATTGCATTGAAGCGCACACAAGAATTGAAAACACAGGGCTTTGTCAGCTCGGCAGCGTTGGACTTGGCAGAGGCGCAATACAAAGCAGCCCAAGCAGGCCGTGACAGTGCGGGTGCCGCTACAGCGCAAGCGAAAGTGACACAGTCGTTTTCAAAAGTGACAGCACCTTACGATGCGTGGGTTTCAGAAACATCGCCTCAAGCAGGGGACCTGGCCATGCCAGGCAAACCGCTCATGACCGTCTATGCGCCTCAGCCCTTGCGTGTTGTCATGCAATGGCCGGCCTCTCAAAAAAGCGCTTTGCCAAAGTTGAGTGACATTCAAATTCAATCGGGTTTAGAAATCATCAAGCCTGTGGCAATCCAAATCATGCCTAACGCCGATGGCATCAGTCAAACCATTGGCATCAAATTAGATTTGCCGCGCACAGGGGCCGCCGTGAATGCTTCTCCGGGTCAGCAAGTTCAAGTGCGTGTAGCAGGCGCTGCGCAAGCAAAAGGCCTGGTGCCCAAATCTGCCATCTTGCGCAGAGGCGAAATTACAGCGGTCTATGTTGTCCAAGAAAACGGTTTTGCCATGAAGATGGTGCGCTTGGGTGCAGACCATGGCAGCGCTGGTGTTGAAATCTGGGCAGGCCTCAAAGAGGGTGACTTGATTGCAGTGGATGCCGTGCAAGCTGGCATGAGAGGCGCATATGTCGCCAAATAATCTGCCTGATCAGCAGTCTGATCAGGCGCTTCAGCAACAAGCAACAAACAACAGTTTTGGCATTGCTGGCAAACTGGCAGCCAAGTTTCAAAACAACGCACTCACGCCTTTGCTGGCCATCGTGGCCTTGCTCATGGGTTTGTTTGCCGTCTTGGTCACACCGCGCGAAGAAGAGCCGCAAATCAATGTGACCATGGCCAATGTGCTGATTCCTTTTCCAGGTGCCAGCAGCGAAGATGTTCAAAACAAAGTAGCGCGGCCCGCAGAACAAGTGCTGGGTCAAATTGCGGGTATTGAGCACACCTATTCTGTGTCGCGCCCTGGCATGGCGGTGTTGACGGTGCAATTCAAAGTGGGCGTGCCGCGCACAGAAGCCTTGGTGCGTTTGTACGATGTGCTCAATGCCAATCAAAACTGGTTGCCGCGTGACCTGGGCACTTTGACACCCATCGTCAAACCCAAAGGCATTGACGATGTGCCCGTGTTGGCCGTTACCTTGTGGGGCAAAGATGCGCCATCGGCATTGGAATTAGAGCGCGTGGCGCGCAGTCTCGAAATGGACTTGAAGCAAGTCAAGGGTACGCGCGAAGTTCAAACCATTGGCGGACCGGGTCGTGCGGTGCAAGTGAACTTGAACCCGTCACGCTTGCGTGAACGCGGCTTGGACTTGCTCAGTGTGCAAGCTGCCTTGGCGGGTGCCAATGCCATTGCGCCTTCAGGCCATGTGATGAACCCGAATACCCCTGCAGGGCAGCGCATCAACATTGAAACAGGCAACTTTTTTGAATCGGCGCAAGATGTGGCCGATGTGGTAGTGGGTGTTCATGCTGGCAAGCCCATCTACTTGAAAGAAGTGGCGCAGATTGAAGAAGGCGCACAACAAGCGCAGCAATACGTGAGCTATTTGCCGGGCACTTCACATGTCGATTTGAAGGGCCAGATGTACCCCGCAGTCACTTTGACCGTGACCAAAAAGCCAGGTGAAAACGCAGTGGATGTGGCCCGTGCTGCACGCGCACGCGTTGAACAGTTGCGCAACACCATATTGCCGCAAGGTATCGAAGCCACCATCACCCGCGATTACGGCGAAACTGCTGCTGAAAAAGCCAACAAGCTGATTCAGAAGTTGGCTTTTGCCACGGCTTCCGTCATTTTGCTGGTAGGTTTTGCACTGGGAAAACGTGAAGCTGTGATTGTGGGCGGTGCGGTCATTTTGACCTTGACCGCCACCTTGTTTGCCAGTTGGGCGTGGGGCTTCACACTCAACCGTGTGAGTTTGTTTGCGCTTATTTTCTCGATTGGAATTTTGGTGGACGACGCCATTGTGGTGGTGGAAAACATTCACCGCCATCAACAGTTGTATCCAGGCAAATCACTCAAAGAAATCATTCCTGCAGCTGTGGACGAAGTGGGCGGACCCACCATCTTGGCCACCCTTACCGTGATTGCAGCTTTGTTGCCAATGGCTTTTGTGTCGGGCCTCATGGGTCCCTACATGAGCCCCATTCCCATCAACGCCAGCTTGGGCATGGCCTTGTCTTTGTTGATTGCTTTTACCGTCACGCCTTGGTTGGCTTTGAAGTGGATGAAGTCGCATCACGCTGGCGGCAACGGTCACGCAACGTCCAATGAGACATCGCACGCACCCGCCACTGGCTTTGCAGCGCGCTTGCCCGAATTATTTGGCCGTATTTTGCGTCCCTTCTTAAACAGCCGTCGCCAGCGTTGGAAATTGTTGGGTGGCATCTTGTTGGCAATGGCCCTGTCGGTGGGATTGGCCGGTGTACAGTGGGTCATTTTGAAAATGCTGCCCTTTGACAACAAGAGCGAATTTCAAGTGGTGGTTGACATGCCTGCTGGCACACCTTTGGAAAACACCGCGGCGGCTTTGCAAGAGATGGGCACATTCTTAGCGCAGCAAAAAGAAGTCTTGGATGTGCAGTCTTATGCCGGTAGCGCCAGCCCCATTACCTTCAATGGCTTGGTGCGCCAATACTATTTGCGTGCCGATGCCGAACAAGGCGACCTGCAAGTCAATTTGGTCGACAAGCAGCAACGTTCTGAAAAGAGCCATGCCATTGCGCAGCGCTTGCGCCCCGCTTTGGAAAAAATTGCGGCTACACATGGCGCCAACATCAAGGTGGTGGAAGTGCCGCCTGGCCCGCCCGTCATGAGTCCGCTGGTGGCCGAAATTTATGGCCCCGATGAAGCAGGTCGTCAGGCCTTGGCTGCCAACGTGGCCAAAGCATTCGCCAAAACACCCGGCATTGTGGGCGTTGACACGTCTCTCAAAGTGGACGCCCCAAGGCAGTGGTTGCAAGTGCGAACACAACGTGCCGAAACATTGGGCATTCCCGTTAGCGCCATTGCACGAACTGTGCAAGGTAGCTTGCAAGGTGTCGATGCCACCTACATGCGCAATGACGGCAGCAAAATGCCCGTGCCTGTGCGCTTGCAACTGCCCCTTCAATCTCAGATAGGTTTAAAGGATGTGTTGGCCATGCCCATGCGTGCAGCCAATGGACAGCTTGTGCCTTTGTCTGAGTTGGTGGAAATCAAAACTGAAGTGATTCAAAAACCGTTGTTCACCAAAGACTTGCTGCCTGTGAGCTATGTGATGGGCGACATGGCGGGTTCTCAAGACTCGCCGCTGTATGGCCTTTTTGGCATTCGAGCCAACATGAAAGAGGCTGCGCTGCCTGACCAAGGTGAGTTGGGTGAATATTGGATTCAACAACCCAGCGACACCTACCGCGAGTACGCCGTGAAGTGGGATGGCGAATCGCAAATTACCTACGAAACATTCCGCGACATGGGCACCGCCTATGGTGTGGGTTTGATCTTGATTTACTTGTTGGTGGTGGCGCAATTCAAGAGCTACCTCACGCCCCTGGTCATCATGGCGCCCATTCCGCTCACCCTGATTGGTGTCATGCCCGGTCATGCTTTGTTGAATGCGCAGTTCACAGCCACCAGCATGATTGGCATGATTGCCTTGGCCGGCATCATTGTGCGCAACTCCATCTTGTTGGTGGACTTTATTGAGCTGCAAGTAGCGCAAGGCATCGACTTCAAAGAAGCCGTCATTCAATCGGCCGCTGTGCGTGCGCAGCCCATTGTGCTCACGGGCTTGGCCGCCATGATTGGTGCGTTCTTTATCTTGGACGATCCTATTTTCAATGGCTTGGCCGTATCACTCATCTTTGGCATTTTGGTATCCACCTTGCTGACCTTGGTGGTCATCCCTGTGCTCTATTTTTCTCTGTTTAAATCGAAGGAGTCTGTATGACTGTTGAACGTTACATCCGCATCATTGCCGGATTATTTATCCTGACTTCGCTGGCGTTGGGCATTGAAGGCAGCCCGCTGTTTGTCAGTTCATGGGCTTTGGCATTCACCGCTTTTGTGGGAGCCAATCTGTTTCAGTTTGGCTTTAGCAACGTCTGCCCCATGGGCTGGATGTTGCGCAAGATGGGCGTGCCTGACGCAGCCCCTTGCAGCGTTCAAAGCTAAACAGTCAGCAGGCCCACATCACTGGCACAATGTGGCCATGATGCCAGTTGATGTGTTGATTGAGTTGCAGAGCTAGGACGAACCATGGAACTTCGTCAGTTGCGCGCGTTCGTCAGGGTGGTCGAGTTGGGCAGCATCAGCCGCGCTGCACTCGATTTGAATTTGGTTCAATCTGCGCTCAGCCAGCAAATGACCAAGCTTGAAAGCGAGCTTTCTACACGGCTGCTTCAACGTTCTCCGCAGGGTGTCACACCCACCGAAGCGGGCGTGGCTTTTTTTAGAGAAGCCCAACTCACTCTCAGGCATGCTGAGCAGGCGGTGCGTGCGGCCAAGGAGTCGCGCTTGTCGGGCACCGTCAGTGTGGGCATGGCGCCCACCACCGCGGCAGTGTTGGGCATGCCCTTGATGCGTGCCTTGAGAGAGCGCTATCCCGATGTGCGCTTGCACATGGTTGAAAGTCTTTCCGGACATTTGACGAGCATGTTGAATGCGCGTCAGCTTGACTTGGCGGTTTTGTTTGACTCTCACTTGTTACCCAGTCCAGATTTGAAAACCGCGCGCCGCTGGAGTGTGATGCCACTCTTGGAAGAAGACTTGTTCTTCATCAGTGCCAAGAACAAGACCCGTGCCAAGATGGCAAAGACCCTCAAGTTGAGTCAGTTGAAACAAGAACCGCTCATCTTGCCCACAGGCCCACACGGCCTGAGAAGCACACTTGACGCAGCCTTTGCCAGGATCAAACTGGTGCCCAATGTGGTTTTGGAGATCGACTCTTTGGCCTTGCTCATGGAGGCGGTAGACGCTGGTTTGGGCGCCACTTTGCAGCCATGGGCCGCAGTAGCCAGATTTTCGGATGCGGCCGACAGATTTCACATGGCCCGTATTTCTGAGGCCAACGTTCAGCGCGTCAATGTGCTGTGCAGCTTGTCTGAAGACGAGCTTTCCCCAGTGGCTTTGGCTGCGCGAGTGGTTCTCAAAGAATGCGCCCAACAGCTGGTGTCGCAGGGCATTTGGACGGGCGCCAGGGTCAAACCGCCCCTTTAAACCGCCCCCTAAACGGCAAGCAAACTGGGGTATCACTTTTTTTGATACCCCAATCCCTTCCATCGAGTCCCTGGTGCAGAGGGAGGCGTTAAAGTGTTATCCATCACAAAAACCCAGATTGGAGAGAGACACCATGGACTTGCAACTCAAAGACAAAACAGCGCTGGTGACTGGCGCCAGCGTAGGCATCGGTCGCGGCATTGCCAAGGTATTGGCGGCCGAAGGTGTCAGGCTTGCCATTTCAGCGCGCCGCACAGAAAAGTTGCAAGAAGTGGCCGATGAAATCGTGGCTGCTGGCGGCCATCGTCCTGTCATTATTGAGTCTGACCTCTACGCTGAAGACGCAGCGGCCAAACTCACATCCGCCGCCATCCAAGGCCTAGGCCACGTGGACATTTTGGTCAACAACGCAGGCGGCTCACGCAGTTTCAAAGATTTGCATGTGAGTGAAGAAGCTTGGCAAGAAGCCATCACCTTGAACTTTCACCGTCCACGCCAAGTGGCCGATGCCTTGATTGATCAAATGATTGCGCGCAAATGGGGCCGCATCATCAACATCACCGGCAAGAGCGAACCGGAACACGTGAACGGTGCTTTCTGTGCCAAAGCCGGTATTCACAGCTGGGCCAAAGGCTTGTCTCGCATGGTGGGCCCACACGGCATTACCGTGAACTGCCTGCCACCTGGCCGCATTCACTCTGAACAAATTTTTCGCAACTACAGCCCTGAATACCGTCAGTGGCAGTGTGACAACGAAATTCCCGTGGGTCGCTATGGCGAACCCGAAGACATGGCCAACATGGTGGCTTTCTTGTCGTCGCCCTTGGCCGGCTACATCACAGGCGCTGTGATTCCTGTCGATGGCGGATTGCGCCGTTATCAATTCTAAATTTGGAGTCCTAGAAATGGCGCTTGATGTTTTGGTCATTGGTGGCGGCAACGCAGCTTTGTGCGCGGCGCTCATGGCCCGCGAAGCAGGTGCCAGTGTCATGTTGTTGGAGTCGGCACCCCGAGAGTGGCGCGGCGGCAATTCCATTCACACGCGCAATTTGAGGTGCATGCACGATGCCCCCCAAGATGAGTTGGTCGAGGCCTATCCTGAAGAGGAATTTTGGCAAGATTTGTTGAAGGTTACAGGTGGTTTGACCAACGAGCACTTGGCGCGTTTGGCCATTCGGCATTCCGAGCACTGCAGACCTTGGATGTACAAGCACGGCGTGAGATTTCAGCCTTCATTGTCGGGTGCACTTCACACGGCGCGCACCAATGCCTTCTTCATGGGAGGCGGCAAAGCGCTGGTCAATGCTTACTACCGCAGTGCTGAGAAACTTGGCATTCAAATTCAGTACAACGCTGAGGTGCATGAAGTAGAGCTGGACAACGGCGTGTTCAAAGCCGCCATCGTGAGACACAAATCGGCCACTGGCGAGCTCATTCGAACAGAGCGCATTGTTGCCAAAACATGTGTCATGGCGGCAGGTGGTTTTGAATCCAATTTGGCGTGGCTGCGTGAAGCTTGGGGACAAAACGAGCAAGGTGAATTTCCCGCTGACAATTTTTTAATTCGGGGCACCAAATTCAATCAAGGAACTTTGCTCAAGTACATGCTGAACGCCGGCGCCGATCAAATCAGCGACCCAACGCAAGCTCACATGGTTGCCATTGACGCGCGCGCGCCGCTTTACGACGGTGGTATTTGTACCCGCATCGATTGCGTCACTTTGGGCGTTGTGGTGAACAAAAATGCAGAGCGCTTTTACGACGAAGGCGAAGACTTTTGGCCCAAGCGTTACGCCATTTGGGGCCGACTGGTTGCGCAGCAACCAGGTCAAATTGGTTACTCCATTTCGGACGCCAAAGCCGTTGGCCGTTTCATGCCGCCCGTCTTTGAAGGCACGGTGGCCCAAACGCTGCCTGAGCTTGCCCAAAAGATTGGCCTCAATGTCGAAACCTTCATGGCCACCATGAATGCGTATAACCAAGCATGTGTGCCAGGTCGGTTTGACCATACAGTTTTAGACAATTGCCACACCGAGGGCGTGAGCCCTGCCAAAACACATTGGGCTTTGCCCTTAGACACTGCACCTTTTTATGCCTACGCCGTCAAGCCCGGCGTCACCTTCACCTATCTGGGTTTGAAAACAGACGACACCACGGCTGTGCGTTTTCACAACCAACCAAGCCCCAATTTGTTTGTAGCCGGAGAGATGATGGCCGGCAACGTTTTGGGCAAGGGCTATACCGCCGGCGTTGGCATGACCATTGGCACGGCATTTGGCCGTATTGCAGGTCAGCAAGCCGCCCGTGCTGCATTGGGCATTGCTGAGTCTGAGCCGCGTTTGGCGCAGCAAGTGATGCAGGGCACGGTAGACAGAGACACGCGCGTGAGCGCTTAAACAATTCATCATGCAAACACTTCAACAACTCACCCAAGAAGCGCAAGCTTTGGCACGTGGTGAAATTCTCTTAACAGCGCATGAAAAAGAAGTGGCACGCCAGCTTCACATTTGCAATGGTTGCCGCTATTGCGAAGGATTTTGTGCCGTGTTCCCTGCCATGACCAGGCGCTTGGAATTTGGCAAGGCCGACATTCATTACTTGGCCAATTTGTGCCACAACTGCGGTGCTTGCTTGCACGCTTGCCAATACGCGCCACCGCACGAATTTGCCATCAATGTGCCCACGCTTGGCCCAAAGCCTTGGGCGGGCTTTACAAGCGCAATGGTCTGACGGTCTCAATGGCCTTGGCGGTCAGTCTCAGTTTGTTTTTGATGCTCGCGATTCAAAGCAATGGCACGCTGTGGGGCGGCCCTGTTCAAAATGGTTTTTATGCCATCTTCCCGCACAACCTCATGGTGAGCATGTTTGCACCTATTTTCTTGTGGGCTGTGCTGGCGCTGGCTTTGGGTGTGATGAAGTTTTGGCGCGAAGTAACGCCCGCCACCAGTGGCGCTCCCTTGAGTTCTCCCGCAGCAGCAGAAGCGGCGCACGATGCCTTGCGCTTGAAATATTTGGGCGGTGGCCATGGTGAGGGCTGCAACAACGAAGACGATGCTTTCACCTTGGCCCGAAAACGCGCGCACCATCTGACGTTTTATGGCTTCATGTTGTGCTTTGCCGCCACCAGCGTTGCAACCATTTATCACTATCTGCTAGATTGGCCCGCACCCTACGACTTCACCAGCCTGCCCAAATTGCTGGGTACCGTTGGCGGTATTTCTCTGACGCTGGGCACCTTGTGGTTGTGGCGCCTGAATTTGGCGCGAGACCCCAAGCATGGTGACGCTCAACAAAGACCCATGGACAGGGGTTTCATTGCCCTGTTGTTCTTTATCAGTGTGACGGGCTTGGCCTTGATGCTGTCTAAAAATACCGCCGCCATGCCGATTTTGTTGGCGGTGCATTTGGGCATGGTCATGGCGCTGTTTTTGACATTGCCCTATGGCAAATTTGCACATGGCATTTTTAGAACTGCGGCACTGCTCCGATTTGCCGTTGAAAAAAGACAACCCAGCAAGTTGGCACTCGGCGGCGATTAAGCTTAGCTTAGCTCAAGGTCACTGCCGAGCTGATCACGCCCCCGCCTAAGCAAACTTCGCCGTCATACACCACGGCACTTTGCCCTGGTGTGACGGCCCATTGGTTTTCATCGAAGGTCAAAGAAAATGCCGATGGAAACTCAGATTCTTGAGGTGCTTGAAAAGCACATGCCGCATCAGCTTGGCGATAGCGTGTTTTGGCGGCATAACGCCCTGCAACGGGTGCAGCCCCCGAACACCAACTGACATCGGCGGCGTCAAGTTGGGCTGACAACAACCAAGGATGGTCGTGACCTTGCACCACCCACAAAATATTTTTGTCCATATCCTTGCGGGCCACAAACCAAGGTGTGTGCTCACCCCCACCGCGCTGTGCACCTTTTTCTTTGATGCCCCCAATCCCCAAGCCTTGACGCTGCCCCAGTGTGTAAAAACTCAAACCCACATGCTTGCCAATGGTGCGGCCGCTAGTGTCTTTGATGGGGCCAGGCTCTTTGGAGATGTAGCGATTTAAAAAATCGCGGAAAGGCCGTTCTCCAATAAAGCAAATCCCTGTCGAGTCTTTTTTCTTGGCGTTGGGCAGGCCAATTTCTTCTGCAATTTGGCGCACTTGCGTTTTCAGCAACTCGACAACTGGAAACAAAGTTTTGGACAATTGCGCTTGGTTCAAGCGATGCAAAAAGTAACTCTGATCTTTGCTGTTGTCCAAGCCTTT
>JAPLPO010000018.1 GCA_026400155.1 Burkholderiales bacterium
CTGCCAAAACCCAACACGCGGCCGCAAATGGCCTTCTCTTGCAAACTGGCGGTCAGAGACATGATGCCCCCCTGCGAAAATCCGACCAACGCAGTAGCCTCATGGGTCACGCCAGAGCGCTGTTGCCACTGGCGAATGAGGTCTACGAAACTTGGCAGTGCTTCTCTCACTCGATGGGGTCTGTTTTCTTCGGTCACACCTTGCAAGGGAAACCATTGCCAGCCAAACCCCGCTTCAGCGGGCTCTGGTGCCTGTACGCAAACCACACAAGCATTGGGAAATTCTTGGGCAAACCGCCTGGCCAAGGGCTGCATGTCTTGCGCGTCTGCGCCATAGCCATGAAACAGCAAGAAAAGTTGCGCGGCTTGGGCGGGCGCTTGAAGGACGATGTCTTGAGTCATGCTGATATTTTGCCTTGGCAAAGCAAAAAAAAGCCAGCACTTTTGAAATTCAGTGCCGGCTTGGCGGGCAGTGTTGACCGCGCTTAGCTCTCCACAAAGATGCGTGCTTTGCGAGGCGTGAGCACCAAGGTCTCGCCTTCTTTGTACTGCTGCTCGGCAAACAAAAGAGCTGACAGTTGCGCTTCGATCACGGTGTCTTTGGCAAAGTCATGGTGATCGACGGGCTCAAACTCCAAGCGGGCAATAGGGCCTACCACAATGGCCCGCGTGAGCTTGGCTTTGATGCCCGCATCGCCAGGGCTGTAGCGCTTCACTTCAATGTCATGAGGCCGCACATAGGCAAAGGCTTTGCTGTCTTGCACATGTTGATGCTCGGGACTGTTCAAGCTGACTGCGTTGTCGCCACCAATGAGCATTTCACCTTCATGAGCACGGCCATGGAACAAATTGACATCGCCCAAAAAGCCATACACAAAGGGGCTGGCAGGGTGATCCCACACTTGTTGAGGTGAGCCAATTTGCTCCACACGACCGCTGTTCATGAGCACCACACGATCGGCCACTTCCAAGGCTTCTTCTTGATCGTGCGTGACAAAAATACTGGTGACATGCAAATCATCGTGCAAGCGGCGCAACCAACGGCGCAACTCTTTGCGCACTGTGGCATCGAGGGCTCCAAAGGGTTCATCGAGCAGCAGAACTTTGGGCTCTACCGCCAAAGCACGGGCCAATGCAATACGCTGACGCTGCCCGCCAGAGAGTTGCGATGGGTAACGATCGGCCAGCCAATCGAGTTGTACCAAGTTCAACAGGTCGTGAACCTTTTGTTTGATCACACTTTCTGAGGGGCGAATGTTGCGCGGCTTCATGCGCAGACCAAAGGCCACGTTTTCGAACACGGTCATGTGGCGGAACAAGGCGTAGTGCTGAAACACAAAGCCCACTTGACGCTCGCGCACGTGCACGTGGGTGGTGTCTTCTCCGCTGAATGAAATGCTACCGGCATCGGCAGTTTCCAAGCCTGCAATGATGCGAAGCAAAGTGGTTTTGCCGCAGCCCGAAGGACCCAGCAAGGCCACTAACTCGCCAGAATCAATATCGAGGCTGACATCACGCAGTGCGTGGAAGTCGCCAAACTGTTTGTGGATGTTTCTAATTTCGATGCTCATGATGCTGCTTTCAATGACAGATCCAAAGGCGTTGTCTTGATATTTTCGGGAGACAAAGCGCCAATGGCTTTCATCTCACGTTCGTGGCGCCACTCGGCCGCAGACTTGATGACCAGGGTGACCAGCGCCAGCAAAGCCAACAAAGATGCCACCGCAAAGGCGGCCACCGATTGATACTCGTTGTACAAAATTTCAACGTGCAAAGGCATGGTGTTGGTCTGCCCACGAATATGACCTGACACCACAGACACCGCACCAAACTCACCCATGGCACGTGCGTTGCACAAAATAACGCCGTAGATCAACCCCCACTTGATGTTGGGCAGCGTGACATACCAAAATGTTTGCCAGCCTGTAGCACCCAACACAATAGCGGCCTGCTCTTCTTCGTTGCCCTGCGCTTGCATGAGTGGAATGAGCTCACGTGCAATGAAGGGGAATGTGACAAACACCGTGGCCAACACAATGCCAGGCACAGCAAAGATTATTTTGATGTCGTGTTCTTGCAGCCAAGGACCGAACCAGCCCTGTGCGCCAAACATCAGCACATAAACCAAACCAGCCACCACGGGCGACACCGAGAAAGGCAAGTCCACCAAAGTGGTCAGTACCGATTTACCTCTAAATTCATATTTGGCAATACACCAAGCTGCCGAAACTCCGAAAACCAAATTGAGTGGCACTGCAATAAGGGCTGTGATGAGCGTCAGGCGAATAGCAGACCAAGCATCGGGTTCTTTGAGTGCTTCCCAATAGGCATCAAACCCTTTGCGCAATGCTTCTGCAAAAACTGCGGCCAGAGGCAACACCAAAAACAAAAACAAAAAGATGAGCGTGATGCCAATGAGGGTGTAGCGTACCCAAGCGGCTTCTGTGGTGCCCGCTTCTGCACGGCGAATCATTTGAGAGCTCATACAGGCGCTCCCGAGTGACGGCGCTGCCAGGCTTGCAAGCCATTGATGATCAAGAGCAAGATAAACGAGGCGACTAGCATGACAGTGGCCACCGCTGTGGCGCCCGCATAGTCGTATTGCTCTAACTTGCCAATGATGATGAGAGGTGTGATTTCAGAAATCATGGGCATGTTGCCAGCAATGAAAATGACCGAGCCATACTCGCCCACACCACGCGCGAAGGCCATGGCAAAACCTGTGAGCAAGGCAGGCGCAATCGATGGGAATATGACCTTACTAAACGTTTGCCAACGCGAGGCACCCAAGCAAGTTGCGGCCTCTTCCAATTCTTTTTCAGCATCTTCAAGCACCGGCTGGACTGTGCGCACCACGAAGGGCAAGCCGATGAAGATGAGGGCAATCACAATGCCGTTGGGATTGAAGGCCAGTTGAATGCCGAGAGGCTCAAGGTATTGGCCTACCCAGCCATTGCCTGCCAGCAACGCAGTGAGAGAAATGCCCGCCACTGCGGTGGGCAATGCAAATGGCAAGTCGACCAATGCATCGACCACCTTCTTGCCAAAGAACTGATAGCGCACCAACACCCAAGCTACCAACAATCCAAACACCACGTTGACCAATGCAGCAATCAGGGACGCACCAAAAGTGAGGCGATAAGACGCCATCACGCGGGGGCCTGTGACAGCTGACCAAAACTGATCCCACGTGAGCGTGAACGTTTTGAACACCAGTGCTGACAATGGTATGAGCACAATCAGGCTGAGGTACATCAAGGTGTACCCCAAGGTGATGTTGAAACCGGGTAAAACCCGGGCGGGCGCTCTGCGTTTGGCAGGCGCCGCCGCAGCGGAACTAGACAGCATGGATTACTTCACGGTGTACAGCTTGTCGAAATTGCCACCATCGTTGAAGTGCACTTTTTGTGCTTCAGCGAAAGAGCCAAATACCTCGTTCACGGTAAACAGCTGCAAAGGCTTGAAGGTCTTGCTGTATTTTTTCAAGATGGCTGGATTGCTAGGGCGCAAGGCGTGCTTTGCTGCAATCTCTTGCGCTTCATCGGAGTAGAGATAATTCAAATACGCCTTGGCCAAATCGCCAGTGCCTTTTTTGGCCACTGTGCGTTCAACAACTGCTACAGGGTTTTCGGCCACGATACTGATAGAAGGGTGAATGGCATCGACCTTGCCGGCACCAAATTCGCTGTCGACAGAAATCACCTCGGACTCAAACGTGACCAGCACATCGCCAATGTTACGTTGCAAGAAGATGGTGGTGGCATCGCGGCCACCCTTGGCCAACACAGGCACGTTTTTGTAGAGCTTGGCTACGAAGGCTGCCGCATCGGCTTCGCTGCCACCCTTTTTCCGGACATAGCCCCATGCGGCCAAATAGGCCATGCGACCATTGCCACCGGTTTTGGGGTTGACCACAATCACTTGAATACCTGGCTTGATCAGGTCGTCCCAGTCTTTGATGTTTTTGGGGTTGCCATTGCGCGTTAAAAATAGCATGGTGGAGCTGGTGGGCGATGCGCTGTGTGGAAAACGTTTGCTCCAATCGGCTGCCACAATGCCTTTGCTGGCTAAAAAGTCGATGTCGGTGGTGGTGTTCATGGTGACCACGTCGGCATCCAAGCCGTCGTTCACGGCTCGCGCTTGTGCGCTAGAACCGCCATGGGCCTGGTCAATCTTGATGTCTTTGCCAGTGGTCTTTTTGTAGTTGGCTGCAAAGGCGGCGTTGTATTCTTTGTAAAACTCGCGGGCCACGTCGTAAGAGGCATTGAGCAAGGTTTGGGCTGATACGTTGAGGCCAGATACGGCCAGCAAGGTGGCTGCAGCGATTGATTTGATTTTGTTCATGATGCGTCTCAAAAGAGTAAGGACGCGATTGTCGGACCCCCTCTTCAAAACTCAAACGAATCATTTGTTGTTTGTTTATACGAATAATGCATATAAATTCAAAAGGCTAAGCCAATGTATGCCTCATCTCCAATAAAGCGACATATGATGCATACCATTGGTATGTATCAAATTAACACTGAATTGGAGTCAACATGGACAGAGCCAAAATATTTCAAACGGGTCGCAGTCAGGCTGTTCGCCTCCCAAAGGAATACCGATTCAACGCCAAAGAAGTCGTGATCAAACGTGTGGGTGAAGGTGTTTTGTTGATGCCGATCGAAGATCCCTGGGTCACGATTGAAGCAGCACTGAACGCTTTCGAATCAGGCTTCAAAATTGAGCGACAACAGCCCGAACATCAAATTCGCCCTGAGGTTTCATTGTGATTTTGCTAGACACAAACACGTGTATCTACATCATCAACAATCGACCCCCTAACGTGCTCGAAAGATTTCGCAAGTACAAAGCCGGCGAAGTCGGTATTAGCAGCATTGCCGCTTCCGAATTAGCTTATGGCGTCGCCAAATCCGGGTCTGTCAAGAATCGAAAAGCTCTAGACATGTTTTTGGCGCCAATGCAGATACTTCCATTCGATAGCCAGTGCCTCTGGTTTTACGCAGATCTAAGGGCTTCATTAGAAAAACAAGGCCTGTCAATTGGCCCAATGGACACCTTGATTGCAGCGCAAGCACTCAGCATTGACGGCACACTGGTAACCAACAACATCAATGAATTTGTGCGCGTGCCAAAACTCAAACTCGAAAACTGGTTTGAGTCACTGTAATCAGCCTGCTCAAGCCACTAAGGCCACAGACTGCACTTGCGCCCACACCGGTTGGCCAATCTGCAGGGCTAGTTCCTCCGCCGCCCGCTTTGTGATGCGGGCTAACACCTCTTCATCGCCGCACTTCAAAACGACCATGACTTGAGAAGGATGTGCATCGGGCGTGATGCTTTGAATGCTGCCGCGCAGTTGGTTTTGAATGCTGGTGTTTTGCGGCTCAGACGTGGCCAAACTCACGTCACGCGCCAAGATGCGAATGCGCACAGCTTTGCCAACAGGCAACCCAGTATCGCGCATCCAAATGCTACCGCCTACAAAGTCTACGCGTGACAAATGCCACCGACCATCAATTTCGCCGATGCGGCCTTCGATCAAAGCACCTGCATCTTCACCCACCACCACAGGATTGACCACTTGCGTGAGGACGGCGCTCACAGGCCCTTGCGCTTTGACTTGCCCTTGGTCTAACACCACCAAGTGATCTGCCAAGCGAGTGACCTCTTCTGCAGAATGCGTGACATACAGCATGGGCATTTTGAGTTCGTCCCGCAACTTGGACAGCCAGGGGAAAATTTCTTGTCTCCGCGCTGCATCGAGTGATGCCAAGGGCTCATCCATCAACAGTAATTGCGGTTGCATGGCAATGGCCCTGGCTATGGCCACGCGTTGGCGTTCACCACCTGACAGTTCGGTGGGCATTCGTTGCAGCAAGCTGCCAATACCCAAGAGCTCAATGGAAGCTTGCAATGCTTTGGCGGCATCTGACTGCGCGCTGCCAGCCGACTTCAATGCCCGCTTCAAACCATAATTCAGGTTATTCGTCACGCTGAGATGCGGCAACAAGCTTGATTCTTGAAACACATAACCCAGAGGTCGCTGCCACGTAGGCAGATAAACACCTTGCTGGGTGTCTTGCCAAATGTGCTCGCCAATTTGAATGCGCCCTTGTTGGTTTTTTTCTAAACCAGCCACCGCGCGCAGCAATGTTGTTTTGCCCGATCCAGAGGGGCCAAAAATAGCGGTAATGCCTTGCCCGGGCAATTGCAGATCCAGATTCAACTTGAAGGCTGAACGGTGAATCTTGACCTGCAAATGAATGGCTCTCATGCCACATGCCTTTGCCGACGGTTCATCAAGGCCAAGGCCAATAGCACTACAAAAGAAAAGACCAACATACCTGCCGCCAAAACATGCGCTTGAGCATATTCCATGGCTTCAACATGGCCATAAATTTCAGTGGACACCACACTTGTCTTGCCAGGAATATTGCCACCGATCATGAGCACCACCCCAAACTCGCCCACAGTATGAGCAAAGGTCAAAATGGCCGCCGTCACCATGCCAGGCTTGGCCAAAGGCAATGCCACAGAAAAGAAGGCATCCAGTGGGCTGGCTCGCAACGTAGCCGCCACTTCCATGGGCCTTGGACCCATGGCATCGAAAGCGTGCTGCAAGGGCTGGACTGCAAAGGGCAAGGAAAACAAAATGGAGCCAATCAACAAGCCGGTGAATGTGAAAGACAACACCCCCCATCCCATGGCTTGCGTGAATTGACCCAGCGGACCTTGCGGCCCCATCACAACCAGCAAATAGAAACCTAAAACCGAAGGTGGCAACACCAAAGGCAAGGTCACCAACGCATGGATGGGTGCGCGCCACGCAGACTGCGTTTGCGACAACCACCAGGCCAATGGCGTGGCCAAGATCAACAAGATCAGGGTGGTTGAAGTGGCCAAAGCCACGGTCAATTGAATGGCTTGCCAAGAATCAGGCGTCAAAATCATGATTGCAAGTTTACGACGAACGCCTTTTGGCGTCTGAAGTGAGAAATTTGTGTAACTGTTGGATATTACCGACACCACACTTTCGTCATAGCGCTATCTTTGCGCCTCATGAAAAAAATTTGGGACATTTCCCCACCCATTGACGCCAGCAGCCCCGTTTTTCCGGGCGATACGGCTTTCCAATTGAATTGGTCAGCGCAAATTTCCGAACAATGCCCCGTCAATGTGAGCGCCATCACCCTGTCGCCTCACGTAGGCTCGCACGCCGATGCGCCTTTGCACTACGACCCTGCGGGCATGGCTATCGGTCACGTTGATTTACAAACTTTCATTGGCCCTTGTCGAGTGATTCATGCCATTGGCGTTGGTCACCTCATCACCATGCAGCATTTGGCGCATCAATTGCAAAACTTGCCAGAGCGGATTTTGGTGAGAACGTATGAATCCATCCCATTAGATAAATTCGACACCGAACTCACTGCCTTTGCACCCGAAACTCTAATAGCCCTAGCAGACCTTGGCGTGAAGCTGATCGGTATCGACAGCGCCAGTATCGATCCAGCCGATAGCAAAACCTTAGACAGCCATCAGGTCATCCGTCAACGCAATATGCGCGTGCTAGAAAACCTGCAACTTGATCACATCCATGAAGGCGATTACGAGCTGATCGCCCTGCCCCTCAAACTCATGAGCGCGGACGCCAGTCCTGTGCGCGCCATTCTCCGAGAACTTTGAACATGACACCCAAAACCCTTTCAGACTGCCAAGTGCTTGACCAACAAGACCCCTTGCGCTCCCTGCGCGATTTATTTCAATTGCCAGAAGGTGTGATTTATCTGGATGGCAATTCTTTGGGTGTGTTGCCTAAGGCAACACCTTATCGCGTTGCACAAGCAGTGGCCCAAGAATGGGGCAAAGACTTGATCAAAAGCTGGAACACAGCAGGATGGTTTCAAATGCCCCTCAAAGTTGGCAACAAAATTGCTCGACTCATTGGCGCCAAGGACAACGAAGTCGTGGCAGCCGACAGCACGTCCATCAACTTGTTCAAAGTGCTCAGCGCAGCATTATCGATAGCCAAGGCAGATCATCCTGAGAAAAACATCATTTTGAGTGAGCGCACCAACTTCCCGACAGACCTCTACATTGCAGAGGCTTTGTGCAAAGAGCGTGGCTATCAACTCAAATTGGTAGAAGCTGAAGAACTTCTAACTGCCCTTCAAAAAGATGTGGCCGTGTTGATGCTGACGCATGTGAACTACCGAACGGGCGCCATGCTGAACATGAAAGACATGACTGCCGCAGCCCATGCAGTAGGCGCGTTGACCATCTGGGATTTGGCACACAGCGCAGGCGCGGTACCGCTTGACTTGAATGGCGCCAGTGCAGACTTCGCTGTAGGTTGCGGCTACAAATACCTCAACGGTGGCCCTGGCGCACCCGCATTTGTTTGGGTCAACCCCAAACACACCGATCGCTTTTGGCAACCGCTCACAGGCTGGTGGGGCCATGCGGCGCCATTTGAATTCACACCCGATTACCAACCCGCAACAGGCATTACCCGCTACCAATGCGGCACTCAACCGATCCTCAGCTTGACGGCTCTAGACTCTGGCTTAGATGCATTTTTGGAAGCCGAAAAGCTGGGCGGCATGACAGCTTTGCGACAAAAATCGCTGGCGCTGACAAGCCTCTTTATGCAACTGGTCAAAACCCAATTGGCAGGGCATGGCTTTGGCATAGCCACCCCAGAACAGGAAGAATTACGTGGCTCGCAAGTAAGCCTCACCAGAACCGAAGGCGCTTACGCCATAGTTCAAGCCCTCATAGCCCGCGGCGTGATTGGCGACTTTAGAGCGGGCGATGGCAAGCAACATCCCGACATTTTGCGATTTGGCCTCACACCTTTGTACTTGGGTTATGCCGATGTGTGGCATGCCGTGCGTCATCTGAAAGAAGTGATGGACAGCCAAGAATGGCAGCAAGCGCGCTTTTCGCAAAAGCAAGCAGTGACCTGAACGCAGAAAGAAGCAAATATGTCTGGATGTCCCTTTAACTCTGGCATGTCAACGCCCGTCCCAAATACAGAAACATCTGAGGACATGAGTACCTCACACATAGTGCAAGACGAAAAAGATCAACTGGATTTCAGCCAATCCATGAGCTACGGCGACTACCTGCAACTTGACGCCATCTTGAATGCTCAAAAGCCCTTGTCGCCCGATCACAATGAAATGCTTTTCATCGTGCAGCACCAAACCAGTGAGCTGTGGATGAAGCTCATGTTGCATGAACTCAAGGCGGCCATACAGCACATTGAGCAAGACGACCTGCCAGACGCCTTCAAAATGCTAGCGCGTGTGTCTCAAATCATGGCGCAACTGGTGCATGCTTGGGATGTCTTGGCCACCATGACGCCGCCTGAGTACAGCGCCATTCGCCCTTATTTGGCGCAATCCAGTGGCTTTCAAAGCTGGCAATACCGCTGCATCGAGTTTTCGATGGGTAACAAAAATGCAAATATGCTGATGCCTCATTCGCACCGACCCGACTTGCATGCTGTTGTTGAGAAGGCTTACTGCGCTCCCTCCTTGTATGACGTGAGTTTGAAACTGTTGGCGCGTCGTGGCTTGGCTGTTCCTAGCACCTACCTAGAACGCGATTGGCGACAAGCCTATGCGGCCAATGCACAGGTGGAAGAAGCCTGGTTGGTGATTTATAGAAATCACAAACAACACTGGGATCTGTATCAATTGGGTGAAGAACTGGCCGATATAGAGGACGCATTCAGGCTCTGGCGTTTCAGACACCTCACCACTGTGGAACGTGTGATCGGTTTCAAGCGAGGTACCGGCGGCACGGGAGGAGTGAGTTATTTGCGAAAGATGTTGGATGTTGTGCTTTTTCCTGAAATATGGTCCCTCAGAACCAGCCTTTAAATTCTTCGCCAATACATTTTCATGATGTAATTCGAGTACTTTTTTCCTAGTCGGAGTTCTCATGTTGCGTTCCCCTCGTTTGGGTCCTTATTCCTTCTCGCTGTCTTTGATTGCTTGCCTGTGCATTGGCAGTGCTTTGGTCGCTTGTAAAAAGCCCGAGGCTGACGCTGGCAAAACGACTGAAACTGTGGCCTTGATTTTGGGCAATGAAGACATCGTCCTATTGGGCACGTCTGAACACGGAACCGGTCCGGTTATTTCAGGTTCTTTGCAGCCAGAAATTCGTGCCGACTTGCGCGCCGAAATCAGTGCCACAGTGGTCAAGGTTCACAAAGAAAATGGCGAGCCTGTGCGCAAAGGCGATTTGCTTGTCAGCTTAGACAGCAGTGTGTTGCGCGACAACCTCAACTCCTCAGAGGAATCGATGCGGGCTGCTGCACAATCTTTGGACGGTGCAGAGCGCCAATTTCAACGCATGAAATCACTGCAAGCCCAAGGCATGGTATCCATGCAGGGCTTGGAAGAGTCTGAAATCAAACGCAATGCAGCGCAAAGCGAGCATGTGGCCAGCAAGGCACGTGTGGCTGCAGCCAAGCAGCAGCTCGAGCGCTCTGAAGTCCGTGCGCCCTTCAATGGTGTGGTCAGTGCTCGCAAAGCTTCTGCAGGCGACACCGCACAAATTGGCAAAGAGTTGATTCAAGTCATTGATCCCAGCAGCATTCGCTTTGAAGGTCAAGTTGCTGCCGATCAAATGGGTGTGGTGAAGATCGGTCAACGCGTCAACTTCCGAATCAATGGAGTGGGACAAAACAGCGACCAACTGAGCAGCCAAGGCACCGTCAAAAGGATCGATGGTGCTGCCAACCCCGTGACCCGACAAGTGTCAGTCATTGTGGCCATCAACGCGAAAGACAGACCGCCAGTGGTAGGCTTGTTTGCGGAGGGTGTGATTGAAGCACGCACCAAGCCTGCAGTCATGATCGCTGAAAGCAGCTTGCGCCGAGAAGGTGACAAAGTTTTTGCGTGGGTGCTAGATAGCAACAAAATCGTTAAGCGAAGTATTCAATTAGGCGATCGCGATACCCGCTTGGGTGATTGGGTGGTAAGCAGCGGACTCAGTGCAGGCGAAAAGGTTCTGCGTACAGTCAACAGCAATTTGAAAGATGGACAACAATTTACCTTGCGCGCAGACACATCGACCAAGGCGGGTCAATAAGCCATGTTTTTGTCCAATTTCAGCGTTAAGAAACCGGTTGTCACGATCGTTATTTTGATGATGTTCATGGCCGTGGGGCTGTTGGCATTGACCAAGCTCAAAGTCAATCAGATTCCAGATGTCGAAATGCCTTTGCTGGTCATTGACATCACCTATCCTGGCGCCTCACCCGATACCGTAGAGCGAGAAGTTCTCAATCGAGTGGAAAAGGCGCTTCAATCGGTCAATGGCATTAAAGATTTGCGCGGCACAGCCAGCGAAGGCAATGCCAACATCTTGGTTTTCTTTGAATTCAAAAAGAACATGGTGGAGGCCACTGACGAAGTGCGCAATGCCATTGGCAGAGTTCGCTACAAATTACCCACCGAAATTCGCGAACCTGTTATTTTGCGCATCAATCCAACAGCGCAACCCATCATGCAGTTGGCACTTTCGTCTCGCAGCCAAAGCCATGCTGAAATTTCCCGAATTGCGGAAGATCAAATTGCCGACAAGTTCAGGGGCATTCAAGGAGTTGCGCAGGTCAATGTCAATGGCGCACTGAAACGCGAACTCAGTGTTTTATTGCACGCGCAAAAACTGCGCGAAGTCAATTTGTCCGTCACAGAGGTAGTGAATGCTCTGCGGACGCAAAATGCCGCAGCGCCTGTGGGCAAAATTCGCGGCTCACTTGAAGATCAAAGCATTCGCTTGCTTGGGCGCATTGAAACGCCTGCTGAATTCAATCAAATTGTCATCAAGCGAAGCGGCAACGACCTCATCCGGCTCGGGCAAGTAGCCACTGTGACGGATGGCTTTGCCGATCTCACTTCCCTCAGCGTCCGAAACGGTCAACCCAATGTGGGATTGGCCATCACACGCTCTCGCGATGCATCGACTGTGGGTGTGGCCACACAAATTCGGGCATTGGTGGCAGACATCAATAAATCCTTGCCAGAGGGCACCCAAATTGACATCACGCAAGATGGCGGCGTTGAAGCGCAAAATAGTTTGAACAATGTGGTTCACGCTCTGGTTTTTGGCGCTGGCCTCACCATTTTTGTGGTGTATGTGTTCTTAAACTCGTGGCGCTCTACGCTTATCACCGCGCTGTCGCTGCCAACCTCGGTCATTGCTTCTTTCATTGCGGTGTGGTTGTGCGGATTCACCCTGAACTTCATGAGTTTGCTGGGACTGTCTTTGGCCATTGGGGTGCTCATTGACGATGCCATTGTGGTTCGAGAAAACATTGTTCGGCACATGGAGCGAGGTTTTGACAGGCGCACAGCAGCTTTAAATGGCACTGCCGAAATTGGCTTGGCTGTGGCCGCCACCACCTTCTCCATTGTGGCTGTGTTCATTCCTGTGGGATTTATGCCTGGCGTATCGGGCGAATGGTTTCGCCCCTTTGGACTGACGGTGGTTGCCTCTGTTTTGGTGAGTCTGTTGATCTCGTTCACGCTGGACCCCATGTTGTCCGCGTATTGGGGAGACCCACCCGATCATCACCTGCAACCCAAAACAGGTTTAAGCCTCAAACTCAAACAATTCAACGATTGGTTTGATCACCAAGCTGATCGGTATGGCAACGTGATTGCTTGGGCCCTGCACCACAGACGATGGATGATTGCATTTGCAATTGTCAGTTTTTTTGCGGCTATCTTTTTGCAATTCAAGTTTGGTGGCTCCAGCTTCTTACCCAAAGCAGATGGCAAAACTCTGGCCATTGATGTGCGCTCTCCAGCAAGCAGCAATCTGGAGTATTCCAGACTGAAGCTTGAAGCGGCTGCAGTCATGGCACGCAGTTTGCCCGAAACCAAAGCCACCAACAGCTATGTGAACCCCACGGGCGGGCGCATCTACGTTGACATCGGAAACAGCACAGAGCGCCGACGCTCAGCACAAGACATTGCCATTGAATTGCGCCAACGAACCTCCCAATTGGTAGGTGCTGAATACAATGTTTTAGACGATTTATCAAATGGTGCATCCAAGCCTGTACAAATCCGTTTCAGTGGCACCGATTCGCGCAAGCTTTTGGCCATTACCAGCGACTTCATGGCGCAATTGAGGCAAGTGCCAGGTGCAGTGGATGTTGGTTTGTCTCAACAAGATCCGCAAAACGAATTGCAAATTGAATTGGACCGCGGTTTGGCCAATTCACTGGGCATCTCCGTCACCGACACAGCCAATGCACTGCGCGTGGCATTTGCTGGTATTGAAGTGGGTGACTGGGTCGACCCCACTGGGGAAGCGCGTGATGTGGCCATTCGTTTGGCCCCTGAAGACCGCATGAATGTGTCGCACATTGAGCGTCTGCCCATCACTGTAAGCGGCATGAACACCGTGGTGCCTTTGTCTCAAATTGCCAAAGTATCAATGGGCAAAGCCCCCTCCAAAATTGAACACTTTGACGGCAAAAGAACCATCGGGGTCTCGGCCAATGTGCAGGGCCGATCTTCAGGCGAGGTTACTGCAGACGCTCAGAAATTGGCCAAGAGCATCAATTTTCCAGAGGGCTATGGCATTGAGTTGGATGGCGCTTCCAAAGACCAAAAAGAAGTGTTCACCGAAATGGGCATTGCGCTTGTCTCAGGCATTGGTCTGATGTACTTTATTTTGGTGATGCAATTTAGCTCCTTCACTGCGCCCTTGGCAGTGATGTTCTCCTTGCCCTTGTCGCTCATTGGTGTGGTGCTGGCCTTGCTCTTAACGGGCAGCACCTTGAACCTGATGAGCCTGATTGGCGTGATCATGCTGATGGGCTTGGTGGCCAAAAACGCCATTCTGCTGTTGGATGCTGCGCGCAGCTTAGAAGCGCAAGGCATAGACCGAGAAGAAGCGCTCATGACTGCAGGCCGCAAACGCTTGCGCCCCATCATCATGACAACCTTCGCCATGATTGCGGGCATGTTGCCTGTGGCCATTGGCGTGGGTGAAGGCGGTGAGTTTTACAGGCCCATGGCCGTAGCCATTATCGGTGGCACCATCACCTCCACCATTTTGACGCTGCTGGTCATACCTAGCTTTTACGACAGCATTGAGTTAACTCGCGAAGCATGGGGTCGTCGATTTCAAGCTCTTGGCAAACGCCTGAACTTCTAATCGAATTTAGTCAGACTTTGCTCTGAGCGATAATCTGCGCTTGCAGCTACGTCCTAAATGGGCGCCAACCCCACTTAGGATTTCTCAATGAAAAAAAACTTTCCCCTGCAAATTGAAGGCAAAAACCCAGATCGCGTGTTGGAGGCCGTCAAGCACGAGATCCGAAAATACTTCAAGCGCGAACGCAATCGAGCATTGCCCAAAGAGGTCGATTTTTGGGACTTTGATTGCAAAGTAGGCCTCAGCGCCGAATCTGCAGAAGTGGTCAAAGTCAGCGCCGTGGTTGAAAGCCTAGGCGCTCTGGCCAAAGAAGGGGCTGCCTCAGTTTATGTAGAAGTTTTGAGCAAGCATGGCATCCGCGTGATTCGCCCAGAAAACGATCCCGTGATCATTGAGCGGGTTGACGACGCTGGTTTTGCCAGCCCACAAACAGCCCCGCGCAGATAACCACCGCGCAGCCCAGTAGCATGGGCGCATCTAGCTTTTCATCAAATGCAATAACGCCAATTGAAATGCCAAACAGAAGCCGCGTGTATCTGTAAGGCGTGACTGCTGCAATGGAGCCAGTGCGCATGGCGCTCATGAGGGCTGTGTAGGCAAAGACACCTGCGGCCAAGGCAGCGCTGATCATCACCATCTGAATTGATTCAAGCGCCACAAAGGCTTTGCCGTCCCAAATTGCATAGCACGCGCCCGCAATCACCATGGTGCTAAAGCCATAAAAGCCCAACACTTCTTTGGTTAAAGCAGGCGGCGCTACGCGGGTCAATAAATCACGGCCCACAAAACCCAAGGTCCCAATGACTGCCAGCAGTGAAAGTACCGAAAAGTCGTCTGCAGAAGGACGCAGAATAATGAGCACGCCCAACAGGCCCACCCAGATTGCCAACCATGTTTTGCCATCTATCTTTTCGTGCAAGAAAACGCGGGCACCCAAGGCGACAAACAAGGGTGCAGCCTGCAAAATGGCAGTTGCCGACGACATTGGGGTGAGCGCAATGGCCAAGATATAAAACAAACGGCCAAAAAACTCAAACACAGCTCTGATCAACATGTTTCGCGTGAAAACCTGAGGCTGAAAAAGCGGGGCTTTGATGCGTCTTGCCATGAATGCGAAGATGCACAAACCGCCAAGACCAAACATCATGAGCACTTGGCCAACCGGAACCTGTTTGGTGACTGTTTTGAGAAAGGCATCTTCAATAGAAAAGGCCGCCATGGATGCAATCATCCAGGCAATTCCCAATAAATTTTCTTGTCGCCTGGACTCTAAGTGAAGCATGTCTGACTAAGTGATGGCCCCATTCACAAGGAACCAGTTTGTGGAAAGGCTAATGTAAATTGCGCTTGCCTGACTCACTGCTGAGCGCGTCCAGAATAAACATGGGAATGTCGACATCAAATTTTTCACCATCTTCAGCCACGCAAAAGTAGCTGCCATGCATGGTGCCCGTTGGCGTTCTAAGCCGCGTACCGCTGGTGTATTGAAATTTTTCACCGGGTTGCAACAAGGGCTGGTAGCCCACCACACCCAAACCTTTAACCTTTTCATGCAAGCCATTGGCGTCGTTCACGCTCCAATATCTAGAAATAACCTGGGCAGCAATATTGCCCTTGTTGGTGATGGTGATGCTGTAGGCAAATGTGTAGAGGTCGCTGGCAGGATCTGACTGTTCAGGCAGATATTGAGGAACGACGTCAACTTGGAGTTTGTAATTTGGCATATCGTGATTTTGATTGAATTTCAAATTCAAGCAAGGCTAAGGGTTTATGCCTTCAGCGGCAATGACCGCACTCGCTGACCCGTGAGTTTGAACATGGCGTTGGCCACTGCAGGCGCCAAGGGCGGTACAGCGGGCTCGCCCACGCCCTCTGGCAACTGCGTACTGGGCAAAATCCAAGTTTCAACCACTGGCGACTGCGCCAAATTCACCAAGGGGTAGTTGGTGAAGTTGGTTTGTTGAACCACACCTTCTTGAATGTCAATTTTGCCAAACAAGGCTGCACTTAAGGCAAAGCTCACAGAGCTTTCAACTTGCTGGGCAACTGTATCGGGGTTGACCACCGTACCGCAATCGATGGCGCACACCACTCGATGTACCCGAAGCACACCCTCTTTCATGGAAACCTCAGCCACTTGCGCCACGATAGAACCAAAAGACTTGTGCAAAGCCACGCCATGCGCGTGGCCTGAAGGCAAGGCTGCGCCCCACTTGGCTTTTTCTGCGGCCAACTTTAAAACCGCTGCATAGCGTGGTGCCTGCGTTAACAAAGACAAACGAAAAGCGACAGGATCTTGTTTGGTCTCAAAAGCCAATTCATCGATGAAGCTTTCAGAGAAGAAGGCATTGTGCGAATGGCCCACCGAGCGCCAAAAACCAATGGGCACACCCATGCGCGTGGAAACATGTGCCATGTACTGGTTAGCAAAACCGTAGGGCAAATCAAACAAACCTTCAGCCGTTGTTTTGTCGGGCGCGTCAATGGGCCCAGACAGCGCAGGCAAAACCCGCGACATCCACCGCGGCGAAATAGCATCGCCTGCCGACTTGATGCGCAAACTTTCCACCTCACCTTTGGCATTGATGGCGGCGTGCAACTGCGCCACATGCATGGGACGATAAAAATCATTCGCCATGTCCTCTTCACGCGTCCAAACCAGTTGAACCGGCGCACCATCGACTGCCATGGCAATTTGGGTGGCTTGCGCCACCACATCGACTTCCAAGCGACGGCCAAAACCGCCTCCCAAAAGTGTGACATTCAACTTCACTCTGTCTTCAGACACATCGGCCACCTTGGCAGCTGCAGCACGCGCCAATCCTGGCACTTGAGTGGGCGCCCAAATTTCAAGCAGACCGCCTTTGAACTGCGCTGTGCAATTCATGGGCTCCATGGTGGCATGAGCCAAATAAGGCGCTTTGTATTGCGCTTGAATGGTGCGGGCCGCGCTGCTTTCAGCCTTATCAGCATCCCCTTTTTCGTAAAACGCAAAACCCTTTTCTGTTTTGAGTTTTTCGATGAGTTGAGCCTCTATGCGTTGGGTATCAATAGCGCCTTCTGCACGCTGCGCCCATTGCGCTTTCACTTTGTCTGCCGCCTGCTTGGCATGCCAAGTAGACTTGGCAACCACCGCAAAGCCAGGCGCAGAACCTGCCTTGCTGGCCAGCTGAACACACTTCACCACGCCGGGCATGGCCAAAGCTTCCTTGGCATCCAAGTTGACCAGGGTGCCACCCATTTGAGGCACTTGAACCACAGTGGCAAAAAGCATGTTGGGCAGACGCACATCCATGCCAAAAATTGCTGCGCCATTGGTTTTTGAGGGTACGTCTGCACGCTGCGATGGCTTCCCAATGAGCGTCCAATCTTTGCGATCTTTGAGAGCCACATTTTGTGGCGTTTGCCCGGCTGCAGCTTTTGCAAACTCCCCATAGTTTGCTAACTTGCCAGAGGCATGCGTGAGGACGCCCTCTTTGACCTTGATTTCGTTCAATGGCACTTTCCATTGGCTTGCAGCGGCAAGCAACAAGCTGGCCTTGGCAGTGGCCGCAGCCAAACGCAAATGCGACCACGCATCTTTCACAGAGGTAGACCCACCAGTGGCATTGACGCCCAATTCACGCGCCACTTTGCCAACAATCCACTCGCCAGTGTTAACCACAAAGGGTTTGTCCACACCCTCAGACTGAAGCGGGTGAAACGGCAAAATACCGACAAACATGGCCACGTTGCCATAGATGCTGTCGTGCCCAGCTTGCTCTAAACGAATTTGACTCAAGGACACATCAAGTTCTTCAGCTACCAACATCGAAAGCGCGTTGTGAATGCCCTGCCCCATTTCACTGCGGTGCATGGCCAGAACCACGGCGCCATCTTTGGCAATTTTGATCCAACCATTGAGGGCTATTTCCCCTTCGGTGAGCAACATGTTGCTTGGTTTGCCCATGCGCGAGCGTTCAGGCATCACGCCCCAGCCCACCACCAGCGCACCCGTGATACCCAGACCACTCAAGATCAGATGGCGGCGCTTCATGCTTGCGCTCCTGCTGCGCGGTGAATGGCAGCACGCACACGTTGGTAAGTACCACATCGGCACAAGTTGGTCATGGCTTCTTCGATGTCAGCATCGGTGGGTTTGGGTTTTCTTTCAAGCAGCGCTGCAGCGGCCATGAGCATGCCACTTTGACAATATCCACACTGAGGTACTTGCTCGGCTATCCAAGCCAGTTGCAAGGGGTGCGGTTTTTCGGGGGTGCCCAATGATTCGATGGTTTTAATTTTGGCACCAGCTACGCTTGATACCGGTGTCACGCATGAGCGAACAGGTTGGCCGTCTTTGTGGACTGTGCAGGCTCCACAGGCTGCCACACCGCAACCAAATTTGGTGCCAGTGAGGTTCATTGAGTCGCGCAGGACCCACAGCAAGGGCATCTGGGGGTCTACGTCTAGGGTGACGTTATTTCCGTTGACTGTGAGTTTCATGGGGGGGGTCTAGGTTGGCAGGTTGCAGTACTTGGAATACTGGGATGCTATCAGGTCATGTGATTGTTTTCTTCATAATGGAGCGTTGAGCAGTTAGCCTATTGGGGGCTTCCTCATACTGGGGTACCAGAAATCGTCAGCCCCCAATAGGCTAACTACTCAACTTTCTAGTGCGGAAAACTTCTGACTACCAACAACATGACTTTTTTTACCCCAACTCGCGAAGAAGCACTGGCAAGAATTGCCTCAGTTAAACCGGCAGAATATGCTCGTACTCGCAATGCACTGAACGGTGCAGTGACTCAGCTTTCACCCTACATCACTCACGGCTTTGTGAATTTGCGTGAGGTGTTGGAGGGCGTGCGTTCTCAGCACACAGTGAATTCACAAGACAAATTTTTGTTTGAGCTGGGTTGGCGTGAGTACTACCGACATGTTTGGCAGCACCGAGGCGATGGCATTTTTGAATCGCTGCATGAAGGCGTGTTGCCAGACAGTGCCTATGCGGATCAAATTCCTGCGGATATTCTCCGAGCTTGTACGGGTATTGCTGCTATCGATATGGCTGTAAAAACTTTGTATGGCACTGGTTATTTGCACAACCATGCCCGCATGTGGCTGGCCAGTTATATGGTGCATCTGCGAAAAGTTCATTGGCGTGTAGGGGCCGATTGGCTTTATGGCCATTTGTTGGATGGCGATTTGGCCAGCAATCATTTGAGTTGGCAATGGGTGGCTGGTACAGGGAGCAACAAACCCTATTTATTCAACGCAGAAAATGTAGCGCGTTTTGCGCCTGAAGCTTGGCACAGTGCGGGTACACCGATTGATACAAGCTATGAGGACCTCGACCAGATTGCAAGGCAAAGCTTGTCTGTTACTGCTTCGGCGAGTTCGCCTAGCAATTTAGTTGAAGAGCCTGCATTGATGTCTTCTCCGCCAACATCGCTGAATATTGAAACACCAAATTCAAATGTTGCTAAGGGTCGCGATGTGTGGCTGGTTCATCCTTGGAGTTTGGGAGATTTACCAGCAGATTTGCCAAAGGACACTTTGGTGATTGGTATTTATGTATCGGAGTTTCATCGCGATTGGCCTTGGGATGAAAGGCGGTGGTTGTTTGTTCAAAGCAGAATGGCCGAATTGGTCAGTGAGTGTTGGTATGGCGATCGCTTGTCGATTGAGTTGGCGTTGCAAGGTGCTAAGCGTTTAGGTGGAATGCTTGAAGCGCATATTGCGCCTTGGCTGCCATCTGCTAGGCAATACATTCCTTCGCCTGCGCTGTTTCCAAATGTTGAGCGTCGTTGCGATTCATTTTCTAAGTGGTGGCAGCTTGTTTCTTAGAAGTCAGGCTATGGGAAGCTTTCTTGTGCTGGAGCGTTGAGCAGTCAGGGTATAAGGGGCTTCCTCATACTGGAGTACCAGAAATCGTCAGCCCCCTATACCCTGACTACTCAACTTTGGGCGCGTGTGAAGTTTCCAACGGCCAATACTACTGTTCGCAGCTGGGTGAGGGTGTGGTGGGTGGGTGACGATTTCTGGTACTCCAGTATGAGAAACCCACCCACCACACCCTCACCGAGCGAGCTCAGCAAACAAAGCACACTAAAGCCAAATATGCAAGCTGAGCTAACTCATCAATGCCCGATTCAAAGACAATTCAACTTCCAGCAGAAGGTATAAATACAGTCAGTAACTGTCTAAGCACAATCGCCTTCACCCTACAGCATCCGCCAGAATGAACACACTTCACAGACACTGCACACCATGATTTGGGCTTCAAAAATAACAAACTCACTTGCCATCGCTTGGGCCTTCCTCATGGTTTCCATGTCATCACATGCAGCGGTGTTGACAGTGGCTTGCGGCCCCAGCGGCACCGACGTGAGTTATTGCTTTAAGTATGCCCAAGAATGGGCCAAGCAGACAGGCAACACCGTTCGCAATTTTTCGCCACCTTCCAGTGTTCCCGATAAATTAGCACTTTACCGACAATTGTTCGCCGCCAAATCGACAGACATCGACGTATTGCAAATCGACCTGGTGTGGCCAGGATTACTCAAAGACCATTTGTTAGATCTTTCTCCTTTTACGCGGGGAGAAGAACGCAAGCATTTCCAAACTCTGGTCGATGGCAATACCGTGAATGGCCGACTGGTGGCAATGCCCTGGTACACAGATGCGGGCGTGTTTTACTACCGCAAGGATTTGTTGACGCACTACCAACAAGCCGTACCCAGCACCTGGAAAGAATTCAGCGACATCGCCAAACGCATACAAACAGCCGAACGGGCTCGGGGCAATCCTGACTTTCATGGCTTCATGTTCCAGGGGAAAGCCGATGAAGGCCTCACATGTCATGCGCTTGAATGGATTGCTGGCAGCGGCGGCGGGCAAGTCTTGAGCGACTCAGGGGAGATCACGGTTCGAAACAAAGCCGCTGCGGCGGCGCTTGACATGGCCGCCAGTTGGATAGGCCATATTTCACCCTTAGGAGTACTCAACCATGAACCAGAAGACTCCCGAGGCGTGTTTCAAAGTGGCAACGCCCTCTTCATGCGCAACTGGCCTTACGCATGGGCTTTGATGCAAAAAGATGACAGCCCCGTCAAGGACAAAGTAGGCATTGCACCGATGCCGGGCCTTCAAGCTGCAGGGGGTCGCTCAGCCGTGGGCGGCTGGCAATTGGGCGTCTCGCGTTACTCTAAACATCCTGAGCTGGCGGCTGATCTGGTGTTGTACATGACCAGTGCTGCGGTGCAACGTGAGCGTGCCATCGCGGGGGCATTCAACCCGACTCGACCCACGCTTTATGAAGACAAAGAAGTGATTGCAGCCAATCCACACATGCCCGCACTAAGCGCCATCATTGCCAAAGGAGTGATCCGGCCTTCTACCGTTACAGGGCTCAAATACCCCCAGGTGAGCCAAAGTGTTTGGTATGCCGCACACGATGTTTTGTCGGGACGCATGAATGGTGAGGAAGCTGTGACTCGACTGGAAAAACGCCTTGAACGCATACGCAGAAAAGCTTGGACTCACTAGCTTGCCTTTCGGTATTGTCTAGGTGTTTGACCATGGCGCAATAAAAATTGTCGGTTGAAGTGGGACAGCGTGGTAAAGCCACAATCCTCAGCAACTGTGGCAATGGGCTTATCTGTCTTTCGCAACTGTATGGCGGCCTCTGTGCAGCGCAGATCGTTCACATACTCAGTGAATGTTTTACCAAGGCTGCGCCTGAAAAATCGACTGAATGCAGCAGGGCTGACATGAACTTTGGCGGCAGCATCTTCAATACTCAGGTTTTGCGAAAGGTGCTCGTGAATCCAACGCACAACTCTGTCAATTCGACGATCGGTTTGATCACTGTCGCGACCATTTGCCGAAAGTCCACCTGCTGATGACAAGGTCTGCAGTGCCTGTGGATGCTCAATCAATAAGCCCAAAATTTCAATTAGAAACGCCAGTCGTTTTAGCCCTTGCTCAGCCTGCATGCGCACCATCAAGCCCTGAACTTGATGGCGGAGAGGCTCATGAATGACCAAGCCCATAGCGGCTTTGCGCATCAATTCGCCGACAGCACTCCATTCTGGAACAGCAACAGACTGAAGCAAGTCAACCGGAAACTGAACCACACTGAATTCATGCACTTTGCCCAGATCCCCAGGATGACTGATCCAGACGTGGGGAATGTCAGGCCCCACCAACACCAAGTCACCGGCTTCAAAGGGTGCAGCACTGCCTCCCACAAAGCGCAAACCTGCGCCCTGCGCCACCCAAGTTAACTCCGCTTGCGAATGCCGATGGCGCTCGCCATTGAGACAATCGAGCTTCATGTGCATGAATCGAAAAGACTCATGCGGATGCACAACTCGCTCTTTAAATACCTTCATGCTTGATTATTTATTCAATTTGCGTCAATTTAGAGTTAATTTTGGTCGATGGCGGCTCACAACACAAGTAGGAATTTCACGATACTTTTCACCATACAAGCCAACTAACCCAGGCATTCATTCTATGAACCTCAACTCTGCATATCACCTGACACAGGCACAGATCGATCAGTTTCGGCACGATGGCTACATCAAACTCAAAGATGTCTTGGATGCACAGACCCTTGCTTATTACGGCTCAGAGATCACTCGGCTGACCATTGAGCTCAACACACAACACAAGCCCCTTGCCGAGCGCAGTACTTATGACAAGGCATTTTTGCAAGTGATGAACTTGTGGGAGCACTCACCCAGGGTCAATGAATTTGTGAACGGCAAACGTTTGGCGCGCATAGCGGCAGAGTTGCTAGAAATCGAGGGCGTTCGCTTGTACCACGATCAATCACTTTACAAAGAGCCGGGCGGCGGCATCACGCCTGCGCACGCAGATCAGTATTACTGGCCCTTAAGCAGCGATCGCACCATCACTGCATGGATCCCCCTTCAGGCTGTGCCCAATGACATGGGGCCCCTCGGTTTTTATGCGCGAAGTCAGTCCGTAGAGTTTGGACGCGAATTGGGTATTTCGGATGAAAGCGAAGACAAAATCACTGCCAACATGGCACGTCATGGTTTGAGTTTTGTGTCCACCCCTTTTGAACTGGGCGAAGTGAGTTTTCATTTAGGCTGGACATTTCACAAAGCAGGGGGCAATGTATCGACACAGCCACGCTCGGTCATGACCATCATTTACATGGACAGCCAAATGAAACTGCAACCCGCCCTTAGCCCTATTCAAGCCAACGATGCCGCCCAATGGTGTCCCGGTATTCTTCCAGGCAACTCAGCGAACAGTGCAAAGAATCCCCTTCTTTACTCACGCTAAATTGACCTATTGATACCCCAGCGCTTCACACCTCAACTTCACTCCATGATCAATTCAATCTCTTCCCTGGCTGCCATCAGCGATGGCCATGGTGGGTTTGTGATCGAAAACACCGAAGTGCGAGATCCCGTTGGTTCAGAAGTCAGGGTTCGCATGGCAGCAGCGGGGGTTTGTCATACCGATCATCAATCGTTGGCATGGGAAGGGCCTCTGGTTTTAGGGCATGAAGGGGCAGGCTGGATCGAGTCGATTGGACCCCAGGTCAGTGGCTTCAACATTGGACAACCCGTACTGCTTAACTGGGCTATTCCCTGTGGGCACTGCTCGCCTTGTCAGCATACGCAGGGCCACTTGTGCGATCGCACTCAAGGTCTATCGAAAGAATCACCCTCTGTTGATTCACCTCACACTGTTTGGAACAAGCAAGACATTCGGCGCTCGTTTAATTTAGGCACTTTTTCTGAGTACACCTTGGTACGTGCTGAAGCCCTCTCACCATTGCCGTCTCCATTGTCAATGACAGAGGCATGCATCTTGGGTTGCGCGGTCATGACAGGCGTCGGCTCCGTCATCAACAGTGCCCATGTTCAAGCAGGTGACAGTGTGGTGGTACTGGGGTGCGGCGGCGTGGGCCTTTCCGTCGTCCAAGGCGCACGCATTGCGGGCGCCAAAACCATCATCGCGTTAGACAAACGAGCTGAGAGTCTAGAACGTGCAAGCCACATGGGTGCGACACACACGTGGCAGATTGCGGATGACGATCACAATTTTGAAAATACAGTGAAGCATGTGCGCACCCTGACAAATGAGCGGGGTGCAGATCATGCCTTTGAAGCTACCGGGCGACACCATTTGGCATTTGCGCCTTTGAAGTTCATCCGACATGGTGGCAACGCATTGCAATTGTCTGGCGCGCATGGTGAAGTGAGTGCATCGATGCTCGACTTCTGGTGGGACAAACGGTATTTGACACCCTTGTATGGCGGCTGCCATCCCTCGCGAGATTTTCCAAAATTGTTGCGTTGGATTGAAGAAGGACAGCTGGATGTGGCCAGCATTGTCACGCGTCACTACTCACCGCCTCAATTGCAAGACGCATTGAACGACATGCTGGCTGGCAACAACATCAAAGGCGTTATCGTCTTCGACAAGGACGCACCATGAAGTTTAGAACCCTTGAGAAATCAGACCCCACCTTGATGCCAAGCGGTTTGCAATGTGTCACCGTGAAATCATCCGCGTTAAAGCAGCGGGCAGATGTCACGATCTTTCTTCCAGCTGAGTTTGGCCATTTACGCCATCTGCCCATCGTGACGCTGCTGCACGGTGTTTATGGCTCACACTGGTCTTGGGCGTACCAAGGTGGCGCCCACCTGCTTGCAGCACAACTCATGCAACAAGGCCAAATCAGCCCCATGGTCTTGGTCATGCCCAGTGATGGCTTGTGGGGTGATGGGTCGGGTTATGTGGCGCATACACACACTCATTTGCAGCAAAATTTTGAAAAATGGATTGTGGAAGAAGTGCCGGAAATTGCCGCACAAACATGTCCTTCTTGCAGCCAGCAATCCAAGCACTTCATTGCGGGTTTGAGCATGGGCGGATTTGCTGCGCTGCGATTGGCAGGCATTTATCCCGATCGCTATCAAGCTGCATCGGGACACTCCGCCTTAACGGAAATTTCGCAACTTGACGCACTGATAGAGGAGTCGCGTGAAGAATGGTCAAGGGATGCCACCAGCAGTTCGGTATTGGAAGCGTTGAAATCAGCACAAGGAAAATTGCCTGCCTTGCGATTTGATTGTGGACAGTCTGATATTTTTCTCAAGGATAACCAGCAACTTCACCAATCACTGCTTGAATTGGGCATTGCGCATGAGTACGAAGAATTTGAAGGGGGGCACGAATGGCCATACTGGCGAACTCACCTGGCTGACTCATTGAGATTTTTTTCACGCACGCTGAAACAAAGCACCTTGAAGTAACGCCTTCAGAAAAATTACGTCACATGAAACCATTTTCAAATTTACGCCGTCGTTTGATCATGGGCGTACCCTTCGCTGCCAGCGTGCCGTGGTCAACGCTAGCGGCAAAGTCAAGCCCAGAGCGATTGACAAGCAAGCAATGGACAACTTACGTCAACCCCTTTGTAGGCACTGATGGCACAGGCCACACTTTTCCCGGCGCAGTCATGCCCTTTGGCATGGTGGCACCTAGCCCCGACAACGCCGACAGAGGGTGGGACTACACCAGCGGCTATCAATTTAAAAACCAGCAAATTTTGGGGTTCTCCAACACGCACATCAGTGGCGCAGGTATTCCAGATCTGGGCGATGTTCTTTTAATGCCAAGACAAGGACAAACTTGGCAAGCCAATACCAACACTTTTGCAGCGCGCAAAGCCAAGCGAAGCGAAGTGGCAGAGCCCGGTTATTACAGTGTTCGCCTGCCGCAACATCAGGTGCAGGTTGAGCTCACAGCCACCCAGCGTGTGGCCTTGCACCGCTATACCTTTGAGCGTCCTGGTCGCGTTCAGGTGATGGTTGATTTGCAACACGGTTTGCACTTCAATGAGGCCCATCGCGTTAAGCAAGCGCAATCCAAACTGAATCCTGAAAAAAGTGAAATTGCAGGAACAGTTCATGCTGTTGCTTGGGTAGAGCGGCAAGCATCGTTTGTCGTTCAATTTGATCGCCCTGCGTTGCATGCCGAACTACTGCCCATGCCAGTGGGGCATGTCGCTCAACGCTATCTGCTCACTTTTGAAGTCGATGTCACACGCCAATTAGAGGCTCGCATTGCGCTTTCTACCGTAGACGAAGCTGGTGCTCAACACAACTTAGAAGAAGCCAAGCAACTGAAATTTGATGAGGCAAGGCAACTGGCACAGCAAGCTTGGAACGGCTTGTTAGGGCGCATTGAAATTGAAGCGCCTCTAGCTCAAAAAAGAATTTTTTATACAGCGCTTTATCATGCTTTGATTCACCCTAGCAACATTGCAGACCGCGATGGACGTGTGCGCGGCCCGCAAGGTAAAGTGATTCAAGCACAAAGCGGACATTACTACAGCACGCTGTCTTTGTGGGATACCTTTCGAGCAGTGCATCCTTTGTTAACCCTTATCGTGCCCGAGCGCGTCGACGGCATGGTACAAACTCTTCTTGCGCACCATTCGCAACAAGGCTTTTTACCACTTTGGACGGCTTGGGGTCGTGAAACTTATTGCATGATTGGCAACCCCGCTTTGCCCGTCATTGCTGATGCCATTGCGAAAGACTTTAAAGGTTTTGATCATGCAACCGCTTTGCAGGCAATGGTCGAAACATCTAGCAAACCAAGACCGCAAGCACCCGAGTGGGCGCAGCGCAGCTGGAATTTACTCGACACCTACGGCTATTTGCCGTTCGACTTAGAACCCAACGGTGAAGCTGTGTCTAAAACACTTGAGCATGGCTACGGCGACGATGCTGTCGCAAGAGTTGCGCGCTTGCTTGGACACAATGAAACAGCACAACACTTTGCTCAAAGGGCCAAAGGCTATCAAAAATTGTGGGATGCACAAACTGGGGTGATGCGGGGTCGAGACAGCGAAGGTCGTTGGCGGGAACCATTCAACCCCGACACACCCACTTCACCCTTGAACAATCCTGGCGACTACACAGAAGCCAACGCTTGGCAATACACTCTCACGCCTGCATTGCACGATCCCATTGGGCTACGCAAAATGATGGGCGGATCCCTTGGTATGGAACGATGGCTTGATCATTATTTTCAACGACGAAGCCAGGTTAACAAACATTTAGGCCAAGAAGCATTGATTGGCCAAAACGCTCATGGCAATGAACCGAGTCACCATGCTGCTTGGTTGTATGCTTTCACCGCATCCCCTTGGAAGGGCCATGCTTTGGTTGATCGCATTGCGCGTAGCTTTTATCGAGACAGCCCCAATGGATTGATCGGCAATGATGACTGCGGTCAGATGAGTGCTTGGTTGGTCTTTGCTACTTTGGGCATTTATCCGGTTAACCCTGGACATGGCGAGTACATGACTGGCTTGCCTCTGGTCAAAAAGGCGCAACTTCATTTGCAAACTGGCACGCTCACTGTTCGCGCTAACTTGCCATCATCTTTTGCACGGGGTCGAGTTCACCGAGTAGATTTGAAGTTGGATGGAATTGCCTTTGATTCGCAAAAGTCAATTGCGCATCAGGCTTTGCTAAAAGTTCGGACGCTTGAATTTTTAGTTGCGGGTCAAGCGTAGAGGTCTATTTTCTGCTGATTGGGGCGTTGAGTCGCCAGGGTATAGGGGGCTTCCTCATACTGGGGCGTTGAGCAGTCAGGGTATAGGGGGCTTCCTCATACTGGGGTACCAGAAATCGTCAGCCCCCTATACCCTGACTACTCAACTTTGGGTGTGCGGATAATTTCTGACTGCCAACACTGCTGTTCGCAGCTGGGTGAGGGTGTGGTGGGTGGGTTACGATTTCTGGTACGCCAGTATGAGGAACCCACCCACCACACCCTCGCCCAGCGAGCTCAGCAAAGCAAACCTAACAACCTCAGCCATAATCCAATCCAACCCCCACCAGTTAAATCCCAAAGATGAAAAAGAAAGTAGCCCTACCGCTATTGGCCATCGTCTTAGTAGGCGTCATTGGCTCACACATCAGCTTCAAAGCTGCTGACCACAGCTATTTGATGGTGGTTGACGGCATCGAAATTGATGTTCTTGGAAAAATTCAAAACCAATGGCTTTCGCACGCACAAAATTGCAAAGGTGTGACTGAACCCAAAGAAAGCGAAGCAAACTTTCAAGCCATTCATAAGGCCATTCAAGCCTACAGTCCACCGCAATCTCAATCTGCGCAAATTGCAGGCATTTGGACGCTTGGAACATGGAGCTTGGCAGAGGTAGAGTTTGAGACACTTCTGCCTGCTGTTGTCACACTTCAAATGAACAACAGTGATCCGCAAATAGTGCCCCGAGGCATTTGGAGTGGCCACACCAAACCTTGGATGGCTGCGCCCTTGATTCGAACTTATCTCAAAACACAAGTTCCCGAAATTCCCAGCCAGTTGATTCATTGTTTTGATTCTCGCTCAAAATCTTTCAACTGAATCAACCAGACCTAGATCAACCATTGACTAGCCAATAGGCTTTTGTGCGCCATGGCAATTCACGGAATTGTCACAATTGATCAACACCATCAAATTAGTTTTTCATTGAAAAGTGATGCTATGAATTCGATGGGTGTACTTGTCAGACGATTGTTTCTTTTAGGGGGCCTAGGCTTGCTCTCATTGATCGTTGCCTGTGGTGGATCAGGCGTAGAAGCGGGGGACGCAACAAGTTCGTCAAATCCGCCTGGAACATCCAATGCACCTAGCACTGGCGTAACCACCCTGAAGCCGCCCAAACTGTCATTTTCAGACACCGGATTGAGTGTGAGCGATGGCGTCACGCGAAATGGATTGTGGGCCGTAGAGAGTGATTATTCTTGGGAATTCTCTTTGGACCAAGGTGTCACCTGGACCATAGGCTCCGGCAGTTCCTTTGAAGTGAAAGGTGATGGCCCCAAAATGATTTGGGTTCGTGCGCGCGACAACGCTGGCAATAAATCTGAGATCGTTGTGGTGACATGTGTTCTAGACACCATGGCACCCGCGCCCGTGTCTGTTACGGCAAGCGTTGATGGTTACACGCGCTCACTTGAGGTGGCGGGACTTGAGGCCAACGCGAAATGGGAGTATTCGCTGGACAACAAGATGAATTGGAATCCGGGTAGTGGCTCGGGTTTGGGTACTTTAGGCAATGGGCTGAGCATGATTTGGCTTCGCCAAGTTGATGTGGCTGGCAACGCGTCTGAGGCTCAAGTCTTTGATCTTTCAGCGGCAGGCTCTGACATGAGCCATGAGGCCTCTACCAATCCGCTGCAACCCAGCACCATGGCCAAAGGCTTGCTTACCATGCTCATTCACGGCGTGGTTGTTCGAGGCGATGCCGACTATGTCCGGTGGGACATTCCTAAGAATCACCGGCTGAAGTCTGTCAAATTGGTTCGCTATGTATCAGAGGATGCCATCGCTTTTTATGCAATTCAATCAAGTAACGTGTTTGATGCAGGCGTAGACGTTAGCCGAATGCTTGTGTATGGTCACATGGGACCTGCAGACTTGAATCGCAATGTCGTTGCCAACATTCCTGCAGAGAAACTCGGCGAAGGCCCGATGACCATTTGGTTTCAACAGACCGGTGCTTTGCCCACCGAGTACGCTATTGAGATTAGTTTGCAAGCCGTGAATTGATTTTTTCCAACAACCAACTCTCGCCATGCTTCAGCACAAAGAAGTTCAAAGGTACAGCGGATTCTTTTTTGGCAATCTCTAAGTCCTTCGGCGCTTGGTCCAAAGGCTCATCACTCATGCCGTCAAAAGTGCCCCAATGAATACCGAGGGCCGCTTTGGCTTTGACATCTCTCATCGCTTGAAGGGCCTCATTTGGATTGACATGGGAGTCTTTCATAAACCATCGCGGTTCATATGCACCAATTGCAATGGCCGCCAGGTCAAAGCCACCCATTCGCTCTCCGATGTCTTTGGTATCACGCGAATAAGCCAAGTCGCCAGAAAACCAGAATCGAAAATCGGGATGCATGAAGGCCCAACTTCCCCAGAGGGTTTCGTAGCGATCGCCAATTGACCGTGCACTCCAGTGTTGCACTGCCAGAAAATGCAAATCAAGGTTTTTTGTTTTGCCCTTGATGCTGGCGTGTTGATCCCAATCTAGTGCAATGACGTTGCGCGTGGGGCCTTCCAATACGGTACCTCTGATTTCTTTCTTGAACCAATGCTGGATGCCAAGCGGTACAAAGAAATGAATGCCTGAATGACGATTCATGAGGGCCTGAAGGGTTTCTTGATCCAAATGATCCCAGTGGTTGTGTGAGATCACCACAGCATCGATTTTTGGAAGTTTGTCGAACGGAATGCCAGGCACCTGATGTCGTTTGGGGCCTGCAAAACTGAATGGTGAAGCACGTTGACCCCAGTGCGGATCTGTCAACAGGTTTAAGCCATCGATTTGAACAAGCAAGGTTGAATGGCCAACCCATGTCACTCTGGGCTGCGTGCTGTCGCTGTTGATCAATTCAAGGTTTGGCTCGATACCCATGATGGGCTTGGCTGGCGGTTTGGGCAAGCCATCTCGCAGGCGTTCCCATTGCCAACGCAGCAAGCCTGGTTTGTCGGACCGTTCTGAGTAGCGGTTAGCAAATCCATCGGGGCGATGGTGTGGTTTGTTAGCGTCGTAGTCGGGGTTGGCACGAGGCGCCATGCTGACGCAGGCTGCTAGCAGGGCGCAAGCCAATGCGGTGGTTGCAACCATTGCGAAAGCGTTGCGGAATTTCAACATGGGTTAATTCTAATGAAGAAGTGTTTGATTCAGAGCGTTTTGCAGAAAGGCTGAGGGCAGGTTTCTCATACTGGAACGTTGAGTAGTCAGGGTATAGGGGGCTTCCTCATACTGGAGTACCAGAAATCGTCAGCCCCCTATACCCTGACTACTCAACTTTGGGCGCGCGAAAAATTTCTGACTGCCAACACTGCTGTTCGCAGCTGGGTGAGGGTGTGGTGGGTGGGTGACGATTTCTGGTACTCCAGTATGAGGAACCCACCCACCACACCCTCACCCAGCGAGCTCAGCAAAAAAACTCCAAGAGTCGTTTAAAACTTCAACCCTACTCACCACCCCACACAGGCGTACGACGCTCCGCAAACGCCAGGGCGCCCTCTCGTGCATCCTTTGATGCAAGCACCGGCGCTGTGATTGGATCTTGCAGGGCAAACATGCGGTCCAGCGGCCAGTCGCGCTGCTCAACGATGACACGCTTGCTGGCAGCGACAGACATTGGGGCATTGGCAATTACACGCCGCGCAAGCGCGATGGCTTCAGGCAAGGCCTGGCCTGGCTCCACCACGGCATTGAAAAGGCCAAAAGGCGCCAAGCGTTCAGCAGAATACATTTCACCGGTCAGCGCCATCTCCATGGCAATGCGCTGCGGCACCAGACGTGGTAGGCGCATCAATCCCCCCGCGGCGGCAGCCAGGCCGCGCTTCACTTCTGGGATTCCGAAAGTGGCATTGCGTGCGGTCACCACAAGGTCACAGGCCAACATGGCCTCGAAGCCCCCAGCCAGGCAGTAGCCTTCGACGGCAGCAATCAATGGTTTTTTGGGTGGCGTCATGACAATGCCAAAGATGCCGCGCCCTTCCACTCGAGGCGATTCTCCGCGCAGGAAGGCCTTCAGGTCCATGCCCGAGCAGAAGGTACCGCCCGCGCCAGTCAAGACGGCGGCGTGCAACGCAGGGTTGCGCTCCATCTCGTCGATGGCTTCACACACACCGTAAGAGACAGCGCGGTTGACTGCATTTTTTTGCTCAGGCCGATTGATGGTGATGATGACCAGGCCGTCTGAGTGTTCAATCAAAACTTCAGGAGTGTTCATGAGGGTGCCAATGTTGAGTCAAGTGGTGCCGTTTTGAGCAAGCGTGGCGATGCGAGCTGCATCGTAACCAAGTGCCGAAAGCACATCACCCGTATGCTGCCCAAGCGAAGGTGGAGGCGAGTTGATGCTTGCCGGTGTGCCAGAGAACTTCACTGGGAAACCCAGCTGCGGAATGCGGCCCTCGATCGGATGGTCTACATGCAACAGCATTTGACGCGCACGCATGTGCGGGTCGTCGAATGCCTCCCGCATGGTATTGACCGGTCCACCCGGAATGTCGTTGGCAAAAAACAGGTCAACCCATTCCTGCCGTGTACGCTGGCGAAAGACATCCTCCATCAGTCGGAACTGGCTCTCGCGGGCATCGCCCTCGGGAAACTGGTCTTGCTTCAGCTGTGGCACGCCTGCGAGATCGCAAAAGCGAGCCCAAAAATGATCCTCTAGCGCGCCTAGCGTCACATAGTGACCATCCTTGCAGCGAAAAATGCCATAGCAGGGCGCGCCGCCGGTATTGCGGTATTCACCCCCCTTGGGCTCCACGCTGCCAAACAACGGCTCCGCCGCATGGTAGGTAAGGAACGCCACGGCGGCGTCCATCATGGAGACATCGACGAACTGGCCTTCTCCCGTGTTTTGTCGCGCGAGCACGGCTGCCAAGATGCCCCAGGCGCCGATCATCGAAGCACCAATATCTGCGGCAAGGAGCCCTGGCACCATCGGGCCTTCGCCCGCCTTGCCAAAGAGTGGCAGTGCCCCGATGACACCAAGGTAATTGAGGTCATGCCCCGCAACACGCCGATAAGGTCCGTCCTGACCATA
>JAPLPO010000122.1 GCA_026400155.1 Burkholderiales bacterium
ATTTGCGAACACAAGACATCGTTTTGCTGCCCAACCTAGGACACCTGGCCCATGAGGAGCAAGCCGAGTGGGTGGCCAATGTGATCTGGCCCCTTGGCATGCCATCTAGCGCACCTGCAAATTAATTCAAAAAACCTAGGCAACTACGGTTGACAGACACACTCCTTGTGTCTATATTGGTTGACACATTTGATTGACAACTGAAATTGTCACTAAGCGAATGGTTTGAACATCCATCGGAGACAAATACATGAAGGCAATCACCAAAATCGAGCAATGTTTGGCCCAGGCCTTGGCGTCTGCCGATGACCCCAATTGCCCTCCCAAGTTGGCTGGTGCGGTGCGCCATGCAGTGTTTCCCGGTGGTGCTCGCGTCCGGCCTCAGTTGGCCTTGGCAGTGGCACAGGCTTGCGGCATGGACGATCCGCATTTGAGCGAAAGCGTGGCAGTAGCCATTGAACTCATGCACTGCGCCTCCCTGGTTCACGACGACTTGCCTTGTTTTGACGATGCCCAAACCCGCCGCGGCCGTGCCTCTGTGCACTACGCATATGGCGAGCCTTTGGCCGTGCTCACAGGCGATGCACTGATCGTGTTGGCCTTTCAAACTTTGGCGACAGGGGCCACCCAATCACCGCTTCGCTTGCCAGCTTTAATCCAAATCTTGGCCTCTTGTGTGGGCATGCCCGCGGGCATCGTGGCAGGCCAGGCTTGGGAGTCTGAGTCACGCGTTTCCCTCATGCAATACCAGCGCGCCAAAACAGGCGCCCTTTTTGTGGCCGCCACCAGCGCAGGCGCTTTGAGCGCAGGCGCAGACCCCAAGCAATGGCAAGGTTTGGGCGATTGTTTGGGCGAGGCTTACCAAGTGGCCGATGACATTCGGGACGTGATGGGTCAAGCCGATTTGTTGGGCAAGCCCGTTGGCCAAGACGCCCAACACGACAGGCCCAATGCCATTGCCAACCTCGGACTTTCAGGTGCCATTACGCATTTTGAGTCGCTGATACAAGCGGCCTCCGATTCCATTCCAGAAGGCCCGAACGCTCAGTCAATGCGCGAATTGGTGATGCAACAGTCTGAACGTTTGGTGCCGCGTGCGGCTTGCATGGCTTATCGCGCCAGTACCAACCAAGGCGTTTCACACTGAGTGTGACCAAGCACAGGACGCACACATGAAAACGCTAGATTTAGCCTCTTCTGCGCATAGCGTGGGACGAAAAACACCTTGGCGAGATTCGCTGGATGCGGTCTGGGATCGCATGATGACCAGCACCTCTTTGTACCGCTGGAGCGTTTCAAATCCCCTCACTCGATGGATTACCCAGCGCCGTGCACGCCAAGTGTTTGATCTGATGGCGGGTTTTGTTTATTCACAAGTGCTGCTGGCATGTGTGCGTTTGCGCATTTTGGAAACAGTGGCCGAACGCCCTCGCACCCTCGAAGAATTGGCCCAGCTGACCAACCTGCCAGTGGCAGGCTTACAGCGTTTGCTGCAATCGGCGCTGGCCTTGCGCTTGCTCGATTTGCGCAGCGAGGGCCGCTACGGCTTGGGTGCATTGGGTGCACCCGTAGCAGGCCATGTTGGCATTCGCGCCATGATTGAACACCACGCCGTGCTCTACCAAGACATGCAAGACCCTGTAGCCATGCTAAGGGGCACAGAGCAGCCTGGCGCCATGTCGCAGTACTGGCCCTACACCATCGAAGAGCAGAACGCACAACGCGCAGCCACCAACGCAGCGCAAGCAGAAAAATTTGCGCGCTACTCCAATCTCATGTCTGCCTCGCAGCCCTTTGTGGTGGATGAAATTTTTGCAAGCTACTCGTTTGCTGAGCACCGCTGTGTGCTCGATGTAGGGGGTGGGCAAGGTACTTTCGTAGGCCGCTTGGCGCAACACGCCAAACACTTGCAGCTGCACTTGTTTGACTTGCCTGAAGTGGCCGCATTGGCCAGAGCCAACTTTGAGCGTCAAGGCATTGCACACCGCGCTACAGCCAACCCCGGTAGCTTTTTAGAAGACGCACTGCCCCGCGGTGCCGACTTGGTCACCCTCATCCGCGTGGCGCACGACCACCCCGATGCCGATGTCAAAACGGCCCTTCGCGCCATCTACGAAGCACTGCCTGTGGGCGGCACTTTGCTGCTGGCAGAACCTATGGCCCAAGAGCCCGACGAAACACCTCAAGGCGATGCGTATTTTCACTTTTACCTACTGGCCATGGGTGCTGGCAGATTGCGCACACCCCGTGAATTGATGGCCATGATGAAAGAGGCTGGATTCTCGAATTTGGAGCTTGTGCCCAACCCCATGCCCTTGCAAACGCAAATCTTGGTGGGCAGAAAATCTCAGGGTTTTCACTAATAAATTGAAATAATTGTAAATATTTGTTGACACAAATCATTGTAAGAGTAAATATACAGTCATGCAGTCCACCGCTATCGTTTTCCAACAACCCAAGTCATTGGCTTTGACAGGTTTGTCCTTGCCTGAAATGGGCGCGGCGGACGTCAAAGTTGAGGTTGAGTTCAGCGGTATCAGCACGGGTACAGAGCGCCTTCTTTGGGATGGCACCATGCCCGCATTCCCCGGTATGGGCTACCCCTTGGTGCCAGGCTATGAAACCGTTGGCCGCGTGGTCGATGCAGGTGATCAAGCCACCTTGAAAGTGGGCACACGGGTCTACATCCCTGGCTCTCAATGTTTCCAAGAAGCACGAAATTTATTTGGTGGCTCTGCCTCCAAATTGGTGGTGCCTTCAGCCCGCGCCTTGGCCATCAAAGAAACATTGGCCGAGCAAGGTGTTTTGTTTGCTTTGGCAGCCACTGCGTATCACGCGCACAGCGCACCTGGCACACAGCAACCCGAATTGATCGTGGGTCACGGTGTTTTGGGTCGAATGATTGCCAGGCTTGCCGTGTTGGCTGGCGGCCATCCTGTGGTTTGGGAAACCAACCCAGCACGCCGCACAGGCGCGGTGGGCTATGAGGTCATTGACCCCAGCACCGACAGCCGTAAAAACTACAAATGCATTTGCGATGTGAGCGGCGCCAGCACGCTTCTGGATGAACTCATTGGCCGTTTGGCCCCGGGCGGCGAAGTGGTCCTGGCCGGTTTTTACGACGCACCGCTTTCCTTTGTTTTCCCGCCCGCTTTCATGCGCGAAGCGCGCATTCGTGTGGCTGCGCAATGGGCCCCCGCAGATTTAGCCGCGGTCATTGCCTTAGCGGGCGATGGTCGTTTATCCCTAGATGGTTTGATCACGCATCACCAAGATGCAAGCCAAGCCGATCTCGCATATCGCACCGCTTTTCGCGATGCCGATTGTTTAAAGATGGTTCTTGATTGGAGACAAGTCGCATGAGCTCGAGTTCAATTCCTTCTGTAGCACCCGTGAATTTCATGCGCGATATTTTGCGCACCGAAGCGGCCATTGAACCCACACCAGTGTCTACCTCTGAGGTCACCAAAGAAACACAGATCATTGCCATCTACGGCAAAGGCGGCATTGGCAAAAGCTTCACGCTGGCCAACCTCAGCTACATGATGGCGCAACAAGGCAAAAAAGTTTTACTCATTGGCTGCGACCCTAAAAGTGACACCACCAGCTTGTTGTTTGGTGGCCGCGCATGCCCCACCATCATCGAAACG
>JAPLPO010000166.1 GCA_026400155.1 Burkholderiales bacterium
AGTCTAGCGTCACGTATCCATGCCTCACAGAAGAGGACCCTGGAGAGCCCACGGTGTTCAAAGAACAATTTGCAACGGCCGATGGCCGTGTCAATTTGGTTCCTGCAGACATCATTCCAGCCAACGAGCGGCCTGATGCTCAGTTCCCCTTTGTGCTGATCACTGGCAGGCAGCTAGAGCATTGGCACACCGGCAGCATGACCAGGCGCGCCAAGGTGCTGGATGCCATTGAACCCGAAGCAACAGCATCGATGTGTGGTGCCGATTTATTGGCCTTGGGTGTCAGTGCGGGCGATGTCATTACCCTCAAATCGCGCCGAGGCGAAGTGAGTTTGGCGGTGAGGCGCGATGATGGCACACCTCAAGGTGCGGTGTTTTTGCCTTTTGCCTATTACGAAGCGGCAGCCAACTTGTTAACCAATGCCGCACTCGATCCATTTGGAAAAATACCGGAATTCAAATACTGCGCTATTTCGGTCGAGGCGGGCGGTCAATTGGCCACATCGCTTGGGTTTTTTCAAGCCTTGAAATAAACCACTTGGTGGCTGGTGGCCAGCAGCTGTTGCTGGTCACTCCATATTTCAGCCGACTGGTCATGGTAGCCCAAGCCAAATCGGGTAGCGCGCGCCAACCCCAAAACGTGATGAGTGCCTTGGGTGCTTAGCAAGGCGGTGTCTGCATGAAAGTACGTGGTGAGTGAAATGGTACCGGCTGGGTACCTGCCCATTTTGCGCACAAAGATTCGAGGTACAAATGAGTCGCAGATGGCAGTGAGTGATAAAAAATCGAGTGGCCGCGGAGGATCGTCTTGAATCCAAAACTCTGTGACAGCATCGGGCGCATGGTCAGGCTGTTGGCCATCAATCATGAGGCCTTTGAGGGGGCGCATGTCATAACGCCGAGTCCATTCGGGGGCCTTGGATGTGTCAGCCCTTGCCAAGGTCAAGGCTGGTTTTTTGTCGGGGAAACTCAATTCTGTTGATTGCCAGGTTTCACGGCGAATGGCAAATACTGCGCTGGCTGTGGTGGCTATTTGGCCATCATGTTGAAACAGCGTCATGGACCAATGCTGTGTCGAGCGATTGGTTCGAGTGGGTTGGGCTGCAATGGTGAAAGGGCCATCTTCAATGGGCCCTGCAAAATTCACGGTAAGAGAAACGGGATCGCCTAGACGCTTGGCATGCTTTAACACTGAATTCAACAACACAGCCGCAGTGGCGCCGCCAAAGGGTCCCACCATGTTGCCATAAGCTGGGTGCGTGTGTCCTTGCCAAAGATCCTCACTGAGTTGCTCTAGGTGCATGGCCTGATCGAGTGGGTGTAAATTGTTTGTCATTGTGAAAAGCTTGTAAATGGGATGGCCTTGTTAAATTTGACCGGAGCACCAAACGATGGCGGGGAATGTGGCCACCCATGCCCAGAAAAACCGGTTCAAACCAAAAAACCAAAAGACCAAAAAATGAAACAGCGTAGCAATAAAGCAAAAAATCAAGGCCAAACGGGCGTCTAGCAATGCAAGCGGCGCTGCACACTCCCACACTATAAACGCCCAAGAGCCTAAGGTGGCCAACCAAGGCTTGCGCAGCCAATGCCCCGAAGAGAGGGGGCCATGAATGGCGGCGTTTAAAAAGATGGTCATGGCACTGCCATTGCGCCATTCTGGCTGTAGCAATTTGACCGAGCCTGACATGAAATAAGACGTCATGGCTTGGATGGTGATGTACCAAAAGCCAGCGCGCCAAGCCATTTCAGTATCTGTAAAGCAACTTGCAACTTGGGCTATTAAAAGACCTGTGATCACCACCAAGCTCATGAAATCGCTGCCGCCATTGAAGGCGCCACGCCATCGAATGAGTACCGCCAAATTACTCACGAACAAAAAACCAATGTTCAACAAATTGCCACCCTGCACAAGCAAGCTCATCAAAGCCAGCAGCCTGGTCAGCAGCAAAACTCTGAACATGCTGGGTGTGAACAGCTTGTCTAAGACCTCACGTACCCAAGACGTGGGAATATCTTGCCGCTGAATTGACCAAACCCAGAGTCCCTTGCCTTGCATGGCGGTTTGCATGCGCCAATACTCCAGGGTTTGAATGCCGGCAGACAAAGCAAAAAGCCACTCGATGGTTCGAATGGCCCAGGACGTGCTTAGAACAAAAGGGTTTGTCCAGTCGGGTGTCACAACAGCACCTCGACCGGCGAAGTCATCATGACGTGGGTGTGAACAGTTCCTGTGGTGTCATCCAGCAGCATGCGCAACTCAAATTGGCTGTGCGAATGCTGAGGGTGTTTGTCTTTCAAAACGCCTTGAACGAAGTGCGCCACCATTTGGTAAGTGACCAAGCTGCGAGGATCGGAGCCATTTGGCGCATCGTTCAAGTCTGCCCAAAAGTGGTCAATTAAATTTTGTTGCGCCAAGCCCAAATTGGTATTGGGGTTGTGAAACAAATGCCAAAAACTGGGCGAGGTACGCGGGTAAAGATGCTCCCATGCGGTCCAGGTGTGCTCACCGTTTGCATTAACTTGTGAAGCGCGCGCATACAGATGGGGCACATACCCCACCGTATGAAAGAACTTCCAGTTGGGGAAAAAAGAACGGAGTAAAAAAAGCCAAGGCCCCCTAACAATGGGGGTCTTGTAAATCAAGGTGAGGGCGAGCACCAAGAAATAAGCGATGACCCAGTAAATTGACATGACATTCGAGGGAACTTGGCCGCACCATTGCAACTCCGAATGTGCCAATTCTATTCAAGAATCGGCTTATAAAAGATCGCTTTTTCTGGATCAGTCTGCAGTCAATCGATTTAATTTAGACTGCAATTTTTTGATAGTCTTGCGAATTTCATC
>JAPLPO010000102.1 GCA_026400155.1 Burkholderiales bacterium
ACATATCGCCCGCACCATTGGTGTCGATGGCTTTGACCTTTTCTGCGGGAACGTGCCAAGAACCTTGCGCAGTGATAATTTCTGAGCCATCAGGGCCGCGCGTGAGGCACACCATTTTGGCCAATTTTTTCAAAGTCTCTTTGACCACATTCAAGTCTTGTGAGTCGCACCAAACTTGGGCTTCTTCTTGATTGCAGAACAAGTAATCGACGCCATCTCCCAGCATGGCATCTAGGCCTGCTTTGCAAAATTGGATCATGCTCACATCACTTAAGGTGAGTGCCAAAGCTACGCCGGCTTCGCGAGCAATTTGCCTGCCTTTTAAAGCGGCTGTGAGGCCGGTAGGTGAAGCCGCCAAATAGCCTTCCATGTAATAAATCTTTGATTTCTCAATGTCTTTGGGGTGCAGAGCTGTATCGTCCAGTTCAGCGGAGACGCCCAAAAAGGTACACATGCTGCGTTCTGCGTCGGGCGTGACCAAGACCAAACAACTTCCCGTTTGTCCATCGCTGGCCCGAGTGTGGTTGAGGTTGGTGTCGACACCGCGGGCTTGCAAATCTTTGACATAAAAATCACCCAAGTCATCGTGTGCCACTTTGCAAGAATAGAAGGCCTTGCCGCCGAGTTGGGCCAAGGCAACGACGGTGTTGCCCGCAGAGCCGCCGCCAGTTTGTCTGGGGGCGATGGCTTTGACATGCTCAAGCAGTTGGGCTCTGCGAGGCGTGTCAATGAGGGTCATGTGTCGCTTATCAACCCCCATGGATTTGAGTTGAGCGTCGCTGACTTCGTATTCAGAATCGACCAAAGCGTTGCCAATGGCATAAAGATCGTAGTGAGACATGGGTGTCTGGGTAGGTAAGTTCAATAAGCCCTGAGTTTAAACCTGAGAGATGTCAGATCATGGCTTAGGTTCGTTAAAATATGAGCGGGTTCGCAGACCCGCTACGAAACAGTAGGCACTTTAAGCCTACTGATTAATTTATCTTAAAACCTCAAAGGCTGCGATGAAACGCGATTATTTTTCTCATTCTTCCAAAGATGGACACCGTCAACCCATAGACCAACAAAGCGGTTCTTGCATTGCCTTGATCGATGCCAGGTTTCTGGTTTGGTTGGCGCAACATACCCAGTCTGGCCCAAAGCAAGACGCTTTGAATCGGTATGGCATTGCACAATTTTTGACCGGTGCCCTGGCTCACGCTGGTTTGGATGTAACCATCAAGCGCATTTACTGGTACTCCGAAGACAATGAAAGCTTGGATGTTGACGGTCAAATTGTACGCAAAGTTTTGTCACACGACACAGACGGCGGCATCTCCTTGTTAAAGGCTTTAGGCCAAGATTTGCGACGCTTGGCGGAAAGCAAGGCCTGTGATCATGTGCTGTTGGCCACTGACGATGAACGCTTTTTAAGTAGCATTGACGATGCACAGCTGGCTGGTTTGCAGGTTCATATTTTGGCCGACGATGCGGCAAGCAACATGCAGCAATTGCACCAAACCGATCCGGGTTGGGGGCGCTTGTTGTCTCAGGCCGATCGTCGTGTGGTTGTGCAATCTAAATCTCTGGCTGAAATGTTGCAAAGCGCAGTCAGCAAAGAACTGTCTCAGGTCCAAGAAGATCCTCAGGTCGTCAAAGATGCCATCACGGATGTGATTGTGTCGTGGTGGGACGATGAACCAGAAGATCGAAGAGAAGAGCTGCGTGACGCTTTGCACATCAGTCGAGGTATTCCGCAAGAGGTTGATCGCCAACTGTTGCTGCGCATGCGCCATCGCCTCACGCGCGCATTGACATTGCCAGAAAAGAAATTGTTGCGCGAAATTTTCAGGGCTGTTGCGCTGGGTACGCATTCTCCAGAAGCATCTGCTCTGAATGACACTGGGTCGTCATCGCCTTTGATCGAAGAGCCCATTTAAAAAATATGAAGCGCACTTGATTCACCTTGGGAGCCTCATTGAATGACCGAAGCAAACTCTGATTTCAAAGTTTCGAAAGGGGCTTTGGCAGGCCTCAAGGTGGTTGAGTTGGGGCAACTCATTGCTGGCCCCTTCGCTGCCAAAACCCTGGCCGACTTTGGTGCCGATGTCGTCAAAATTGAACCCCCGGGCGCTGGCGATCCATTGCGACAATGGCGTTTGATCAAAGATGGAACCTCGGTGTGGTGGCAGGTTCAATCTCGCAACAAGCGTTCATTGGCCCTTGACCTAAGGCAGCCAGACGCGCAAAACATCGTGCGCAAATTGGTCAGGGAAGCCGATGTCTTGATTGAAAATTTTCGACCTGGCGCCATGGAGTCTTGGGGCTTGGGCCCAGATGTCTTGCAATCAATCAATCCTGGCTTGATCATGCTGCGCATCAGCGGATACGGCCAAACGGGTCCTTACAAAGACAAGCCAGGGTTTGGCGTTGTGGCTGAAGCCATGGGCGGGCTTCGCCACCTTAGTGCCGAGCCGGGACGTTTGCCTGTTCGGGTGGGTGTGAGTATTGGCGATACGCTGGCCTCATTGCATGGCGTGATTGGCATTCTCATGGCCCTTCACGAAAAGAAAACAAGCGGCTTAGGCCAAGTGATAGACGTGGCGCTTTACGAAGCAGTGTTCAATTGCATGGAAAGTTTGCTGCCAGAGTACAGTGAGTTTGGTGCAGTGCGGGGACCTGCTGGCAGTGCGCTACCCGGTATTGCGCCCAGCAACGCCTATCTTTGCAAAGATGGTAAGTGTGCTTTGATTGCCGGCAATGGCGACAGTATTTTCAAGCGCTTGATGCATGCCATTGGCCGTGATGATTTGGCGGCCGATCCTGCCCTGGCGGACAACGCTGGTCGTGTGAAAAGGGTGGAAGAAATAGACGCAGCCATTGGTGCGTGGACTTCTGAGTTGGAGGTGGCCCAGGTGTTGTCTGTGCTTGATCAAGCCGCTGTGCCAGCAGGCCGAATTTACACCGTAGAAGACATTGCAGCCGACCCACATTACCTCGCTCGCGGTATGTTGGCCAAGGTTCAAATGAACGATGGCAGCCAACTGACGGTGCCCGGTATGGTTCCCAAACTCTCAAGAACCCCTGGAGAGCATCGGCGCAATGCACCCAGCTTGGGGCAAGACACCGATACCGTGTTGAAAGAGTTGGGCATTTCAGCAGATCAAATCAGTGAAATGCGCCAACGCGGTATTGTGGCTTGATGTAGCTTGAAGTTTTTTTAGTTTTATTTCTTGGGCAAAGTGCCGCCACTTTTCACGCACTCATCCAATGACTTGAAAGGTGTGAACTTTTGAGTTTTCTCAAAGCTGGGGCTGTTTTTGTCGTGGCAAATGCCGCTGTCAGATTTCTTCACCACAATGGCTTCTGGCGCAGCCGCATTGGCGGGCAAGCGCCCACCACTTTTGGTACAGGCATCCATGCTGGCAAATGCTTCAAATTTCTTGGTGGCAGCATAGCTAGAACTTGATTTGTCGTGACAAATACCCGACTCAGATTTTTTGACAGCTGGATCTGTTGCTTGTGCATGGGCCATCAAGGGTGAACCCAAAAATACCGATGCAAAGATCACTGCTGATAGAACGCGATGCTGCATAAAAGTCTCCCAAAAGTTGAAGGTGCATCTCGGACCTCTTTTTGCAATGAAATGACAGTCCTAGAACGCTGATGGCATGCTATCGCAACTGAGATGCAATTTCAATTTTGGCGCGTTTTTTCTAACTTGGTGACGTCAAAACCCATCACCTTCAAACGTTGCAAAAGGCTGTCGTATTGAATGGCAGAAACCACGGGGCTTCGAGACAAAATCCAGAGGTAGGATCTGCTGGGGTCGCCCACGGCGGCCAGTTGATAATCGGGGTCTAAATCTAGCACCCAGTAGGCACCCCAAACCAAGGGCAACCAAGCTGTCCAATCGGGTGCAAATCGGACTTCCAATTGTGCAACTTGGCCGCTGCTGTTGGGTCTTGCAACACCCACAGCTTTGATCTCTTCACCCGTGGCGGTGGTGCACTTGTTGGACACTTCAATTTTCTGAGGACCCAAAATTTGGTACTGGGCTTGGGTGCCTTGAACGCATTTGCGCTGAAACCAATTGGGCAACTTGGCTATTTCGTACCAGGTTCCCATGTACCTTGAAATATCAAGCTCTGCGATGGACTTGACAGGTTGCTGGGCAAAACTGACCAAAGGCAACAGTACGGCCCAAAGGACAACAATAAAGCCTCTGCCTATCGCCAATGATGCGCTGAAGATCATTTTTCGAGGTGATATCGAGTTACACGCTCAACTTCATTTTTAGAGCCCAAAATGACACTGACACGTTCGTGCAATTGCTTGGGTTGAATGTCCAAAATTCTTTCGCGGCCATTGGTTGAAGCGCCACCTGCTTGTTCAATCAACCAGCTCATGGGGTTGGCTTCGTACATCAAACGCAACTTGCCTGGCTTGTGCGGCTCCCGCTTGTCCCAGGGGTACATGAAAATACCGCCGCGGGTGAGAATACGGTGCACATCGGCCACCATGCTGGCAACCCAGCGCATGTTGAAATCTTTGCCACGCACGCCGTCTTTGCCTTGGAGGCATTCGTCTACATAGCGCTTCACAGGGGCATCCCAATGGCGCATGTTACTCATGTTGATGGCAAACTCTTTGGTGTCTTCGGGCACCCGCACGTTCTCTTGGGTGAGCACAAAAGATCCCTGTTCCCGATCGAGTGTGAACATGGCCACGCCATCGCCCAGCGTGAGTACCAATGTGGTTTGGGGGCCATACACACAATAACCTGCTGCAACTTGTTGGCCGCCAGACTGGAGAAAATCGTTTTCGCTGATGGCATCGCTGTCTTCGGGTTTCTTGAGCACGCTGAAGATGGTGCCAATGCTCACATTGACATCAATGTTGCTGGAGCCGTCTAGGGGGTCAAACAACAAAAGGTATTCACCTTGTGGATATCGGTTGGGAACCAAGTGAATAGATTCCATTTCCTCAGATGCCATGGCTGCCAAGTGGCCACCCCATTCGTTGGCTTCGATCAAAACTTCGTTGGCAATGATGTCGAGTTTCTTTTGGACTTCGCCCTGCACATTTTCAATGTCGGCACTGCCCAGAACACCCCCTAAGGCCCCTTTGTTGACAGCATGACTGATGCTTTTGCAAGCCCGTGCCACCACTTCCAGCAACAGTCGAAGTTGTGCAGGAATGTGTCCCTTGTTACGCTGCTGTTCTACCAAATAGCGTGAGAGCGATACTTTTTGAGTCATGGTGATCTCCAGATTTATTCGGCCAAGGCGCGCGTCACAACTTCACGCACGTCATTGCTGAGGTCAGGTTTTGCTGCGACACGTTCAATGGCAGCCTTGGCAGCTTGGCGATAGGGCTCGGCCAATTTTTTCCAGCGGTCGAGGGCTCGAGCTAAGCGCGCTGCAACTTGTGGGTTGATGGCATCCAGTTCGATAACGCGCTCACTCCAATAAACGTAGCCTGCTGCGTCGGTTCTGTGAAAGCCGCCTGGGTTGGCACTGCAATAGCTGAATATCAAACTGCGAGCGCGGTTGGGGTTGCGCAAGTTGAAGTCGGGGTGCTGCATGAGCTGGCGCACGATGGGCAGGATGTTGCCGCCACGATCTGGCGCGCCGGCCTGCAAGCCAAACCATTTGTCAATGACGAGGGCTTCATTTTTGAACAAGGCGTGAAATTGCGCCAGGGCTTGCGCGGCCAACGCATGACCACTGCCGACCAGTGCAAGCAGTGCATTGAAGCGATCTGTCATGTTGTGCGCATCTTTGAAGGCTTGCAAGGCTTTGCCTGGCCAAATGGAAGTGCCATCGTGCACTGCGGCCAAGCAGAGCATGTTCAAGGCCATGCCAGACAGGGCCCTCTTGCCGCTGGACTTGGCGTCTGGAGAGTAAGCGCCTGTCACTTTGTTTTGCTCGTAGCAGGTTTGCCAATCTGTATGCAAAGATTGCGCCAGTTGAAGCTTCATGGCTTCGCGGACGGCGTGCACTTGTTGTGGATCGACCGACTCAAGCTGCTCAGAAATATAGGTTTCTGAGGGCAGGGTGAGCACCAGCTCTTTGAAGGCGGAATCTAGATCAGGATGATTGAGAACGGCCCGCATAGCTTGTAGGTAGTCAGTGCCTAAAACAGGTTCTGTTTGTGGGTTGTGGTGTCCACGAATGAAGCGAAGTGCCGCTTGCACCGCCAATCGTTGACCGGCCTCCCAGCGATTGAACGAATCAGTGTCGTGGGCCAACAGTGTGAGCCATTGTTCTTCCGTGATTGAGCAGTCAAGGTTGACGGGCGCACTGAAATTTCGGAGCAGTGAGGGCGTTGGCACTGACTCGATGTTTTCAAACACAAAAGATTGCGCAGATTCGCTCAAAACCAAGGTCTTGCTGAATTCTGGATGGGCTTGCCCTTGAGTGTCACCCTGCAACTGAACAGCCATGGGTGTGCCCCTTGCGTCCAGCAGACCCACTGAAACTGGAATCACGAACGGCTCTTTTTTGGCTTGGTCGGGCGTGGCCGCACAAGACTGAGAGAGGGTGAGCGTAAAGCTTTTGTGGTCGCTGTTGTAGGTTCCCTCTGCCAGCAACCTGGGTGTACCCGCTTGGCTGTACCAGCGTTTGAATTGGGAAAGGCGTTGAGCCAAAGGTGAGTTTGGATTGGCATCGGAGATGGCTTGCGCAAAATCGTCACAGGTAACGGCTTGTCCATCATGACGCTCAAAGTAAAGCTTCATGCCTTTTGCAAATCCTTGTTTGCCTTCTTCGTCACCGGGCGCACTCACCAAGGTTTGCATCATGCGAACCACTTCAGCACCTTTTTCGTAAATAGTGACGGTGTAGAAGTTGTTGATTTCAACGTAGCTGTCAGGCCTAACGGGGTGAGCCATGGGGCCTGCATCTTCAGGGAACTGAACCGTGCGCAAAACGCGCACATCTTCAATGCGTTTGACCGCACGAGCGCTTCGAACGCCAGCCATGTCTTGGCTGAATTCTTGATCGCGGAAGACGGTCAAGCCTTCTTTCAGAGACAGCTGAAACCAGTCTTGGCAGGTAATTCGATTGCCCGTCCAGTTGTGGAAATACTCATGACTCACCACACTTTCAATGTTGGCAAAGTCGGTGTCAGTGGCTGTGGCAGGATTAGCAAGTACAAACTTGGTGTTGAAAATATTCAAACCTTTGTTTTCCATGGCGCCCATGTTGAAATCGCTGGTGGCCACAATCATGAAGCGCTCCAGATCGAGTGGCAGGCCAAAGCGTGCTTCATCCCAAGCCACACTGGCCATGAGCGAGTTCATGGCGTGTTCTGTTTTGTCCAAGTCGCCAGGACGAACAAACACTTGCAACAAATGCTCTTTGCCAGAGCGCGACACAATGCGCTGTTCGCGGGCCACCAATTGACCTGCCACCAATGCAAACAAGTAGCACGGTTTTTTGTGAGGATCAATCCATTTGGCAAAGTGGCGCCCATCTTCGAGCTTGCCTTGCTCTAGCAAGTTGCCGTTGGACAAGAGCACCGGGTATTTTTGCGAATCAGCGCGCAAGGTCACGGTGTAACTGGCCATCACATCTGGACGGTCTAAAAAGTAAGTGATGCGGCGAAAACCCTCTGCTTCACATTGCGTGAAGAAGGAGTCGTTGCTAACGTACAAACCAGAAAGCTGGGTGTTCTTGGAGGGGTTGCAAGTGGTGAAAATTTCCAGATCAAAGGCTTCGTTGCCTTCCGGTAAATTTTCCAGCACCAATTGGTTGCCATCCATTTTGAACGAGGTGCCGCCGCCGTTGACCATGACCCGGGCCAAGTTCAACTCTTCACCTTCCAGGCGCAAAGATTGTGCAGGCACATCGGGGTTTCGGCGCACTCGCAATTTGTTGAGAACGCGTGTTTTGAGGGGGTCTAAGTCGAATGTCAAGTCGACGGTGTCGATCCAATAAGCGGGCGCTGTGTAATCGACACGGCGAATGGCTTTGGTTTGTCCTTCAAGCATCACAAAAAATCTCCATGGGTTGGGTTTGTCAAACTGGCAAAGCCAGTTCTTCAAACGCCTTGTTTGAGCGAGGCTTCAATGAAAGCATCCAAGTCGCCGTCCAATACTTTTTGTGTATTGGACATTTCAACGTTGGTCCGTAAATCTTTGATCCGACTTTGGTCGAGCACATAACTGCGAATTTGGTGACCCCAGCCCACATCGGTTTTGGTGTCTTCCAATTTCTGCTGAGCTTCCATGCGCTTGCGCATTTCAAAGTCGTACAAGCGTGAGCGCAGGCGTTTCCACGCCACATCGCGGTTGCTGTGTTGGCTTCGGCCGTCTTGGCACTGAACCACAATGCCTGTGGGGATGTGCGTCAAGCGAACTGCAGAATCGGTTTTGTTGATGTGCTGACCCCCTGCACCACTTGCACGAAAGGTGTCGGTGCGAACGTCTGCAGGGTTAATGTCAATCTCAATGGAGTCATCGACTTCGGGGTACACGAAAATACTGGCGAAGCTGGTGTGGCGTCCGCCCGATGAATCGAAGGGTGACTTTCTGACCAAGCGGTGCACGCCCGTCTCAGTGCGCATCAATCCAAAGGCGTAATCACCTTCAAATTTAAGGGTGGCGCCCTTGATGCCCGCGACGTCGCCGGCGGACTCGTCTTCTACCGTGACTTTG
>JAPLPO010000199.1 GCA_026400155.1 Burkholderiales bacterium
ACCTGGTTGCAAATCCGCCGTGATCGTCCCGATTACGTCGTGAACTGGGGTTGGGGTGTGATGAACTCCACCTTGCTCAAAGAAGCGCAAGCCACTGGTTACCCACGTGAGCAAATTTATGGCGTGTGGTGGGCAGGTGCAGAGCCAGATGTCAAAGACATTGGCATGGGGGCAAAGGGCTACAACGCCATCACCATGCAACACGGTGCCGAGAAGGGCTCTGCTGTTGTGAAAGAAGTGCTGGAGAAGTTGCATGCCAAAGGCCAAGGCACCGGACCCAAGGATGAAGTGGGCGAAGTGCTTTACATGCGCGGTTTGTTCAGCGCCATGTTTGGTGTTGAAGGTGTTCGCCAAGCTCAAGAAAAATATGGCAAGGGCAAAGTCATGACCGGCGAGCAAGCGCGTTGGGGTTATGAAAACTTGAACCTGACACAAGCCAAATTGGATGCCTTGGGCTTCAAAGGTGTGTTGCGTCCTATCTCCACATCATGTGCCGATCACATGGGCGCCAACTGGGCCCGTATTCACACATGGAACGGCACCAAGTGGGAGTTCTCTAGCGACTGGTACCAGGCCGATGAGCAAATCATCAAGCCAATGGTGAAAGCCGCTGCCGACAAATACGCGGCAGAAAAGAAACTGACACGCCGTACACCGGCCGACTGCCAGTCTTAAAAAACTGGAGGCCGCACTGGGTGCGGCCGTTTGGTAACTGCGAAAGCAGTTGCCAAATGAAAGTCTCAGAGCTTGAGATTTTCATTTGGTCATAAAGGCAGAGTCCATGAGCGATAAAAAAATTGTATTGAATGTCAATGGCATTGAAGTCATCTACAACCACGTCATCTTGGTCTTGAAGGGCGTCTCCCTGCAAGTTCCAGAGCAAGGCATTGTGGCTATTTTGGGTGGCAATGGCGCTGGCAAAACCACTACCTTGCGGGCCATTTCCAATCTGCTCAAAGGTGAGCGCGGCGATGTCACCAAGGGCAGCATTGAGTTGCGTGGTGAGCGCATTGAAAACCTCACTCCTGCCGACTTGGTCAATCGCGGTGTGGTGCAAGTGATGGAGGGACGCCATTGCTTTGCCCACCTCACCATTGAAGAAAATCTCATGACCGGCAGCTACACACGCAAAGACAAAGGCGAAATTGCAGCCAACCTCGAGAAGGTCTACACCTACTTCCCTCGCTTGAAAACACGCCGCACTTCCCAAGCTGCCTACACCTCTGGGGGCGAACAGCAGATGTGTGCCATTGGCCGCGCGCTCATGACCAATCCCAGCGTCATGCTTTTGGATGAGCCCTCCATGGGCTTGGCGCCGCAGATTGTGGAGGAGGTGTTCAACATCGTCAAAGATTTGAACGAGAAAGAAAAAGTCACCTTCTTGATTGCAGAGCAAAACACCAACATGGCGCTCAAGTACTCCGACTACGGTTACATCATGGAGTCGGGACGCATTGTGATGGATGGCTTGGCTGAGGACCTGCGCACCAACGAAGACGTGAAAGAGTTTTACCTCGGCATGGGTGGTGGTGAACGCAAGAGCTTCAAAGATGTCAAGAGCTACAAACGCCGCAAGCGTTGGTTGGCTTAATTTTCTCCAGTCACCTTCAAAGGAAGTATATGAAGACGCACATGGATGCATTGGAAACGCGCGCCCCAGAACAGCGCGAAGCGGCCTTGTTGGCCGCCCTCCCTGCCCAAATTGCACACGCTCAAAAAAATACCTCGGCATTTGCAGAGTCTTTGAAGGGCATCAACCCAGCAGACATCACATCGCGCAGCGCCTTGGCCAAACTGCCCGTGATTCGCAAGCATGAGTTGCAGGAGCAGCAAAAAGCTTCACGCGCCAAGGGCGGCAGTGTGTTTGGTGGCTTCAGTGCCGTGGCCTATGGCAAAAACATGCCGCGTCTATTTTCAAGCCCTGGCCCCATTTATGAACCTGAAGGTGCTCGCGCCGACTATTGGCGCATGGCGCGCGCTATCTCTGCGGCAGGCTTTCAATCTGGCGAACTCATCCACAATTGCTTCAGTTATCACTTCACACCGGCTGGCTCCATGATGGAAACGGGCGCGCACGCTTTGGGCTGTACGGTATTTGCAGGTGGCATTGGTCAAACCGAACAACAAGTGCAAGCCATGGCCGAGCTTCAGCCAGCGGGCTACATTGGCACACCCAGCTTCTTGAAAATCATTCTTGAAAAAGCAGCCGAAATGGGTGTGGCTTTGCCTTCCGTGAAAAAAGCCTTGGTCTCGGGCGAAGCCTTTCCACCCAGCCTGCGCGATTGGATGACCGCCCAAGGCGTACATGCCTACCAGTGCTATGCCACTGCCGATGTGGGCCTCATTGCTTACGAAACCAGTGCGCGCCAAGGTTTGGTGCTCGATGAAGGCGTCATTGTTGAAATTGTGCGGCCGGGTACCGGTGACCCTGTTGCGGAAGGAGAAGTGGGCGAGCTGGTCATTACCAGTTTGAACCCCGACTATCCCTTGATTCGTTTTGGCACCGGCGACTTGTCTGCCATCTTGGCGGGCAGCTGCCCCACAGGCCGCACCAACCAGCGCATCAAAGGTTGGATGGGTCGAGCCGACCAAACCACCAAAGTACGGGGCATGTTTGTGCATCCGGGCCAAGTGGCCGAAGTGGTGAAGCGTTTTCCAGCGGTGCTCAAAGCCCGTTTGGTGGTTCAGGGCGAAATGGCCAATGACAGCATGACTTTGCATGCCGAGACCGCTTCCAACAGCGATGCCGAGGCACTCAAGGCCCAAATTGCCGAAGCCATTCGCGACGTCACCAAATTGCGCAGTGAGGTGCTGTTGGTGGCGCCAGGCTCTTTGACCAACGATGGCAAGGTCATTGAAGACGCCCGCAGCTACCAATGAAAATTTGATTTTGCTCAGAAACTGTGCAAATTGGGGTCTCAATGACCTTAATTTTTGTATTGGCAGTCATTTTTTCTGTAGCCTTGGGGCCAATGTCCCACTACACTTTGCGTTCCAAATTAGGAGATGAAGATGAAACGTTTGCTAGTGATTGCTGCTGCCGCTTTAAGCTTGGTTGCGTATGCTCAAAATTTCCCAGGCACCAAGCCTATTTCAATTGTGGTTCCCTTTGCTGCGGGCGGCCCCACCGACAAAGTGGCTCGTGACCTGGCTGTGGCCATGGCCAAGACCTTGCCTGGCGGCAATTTTGTAGTCGAAAACGTTGCTGGCGCCGGCGGCACCATTGGCGCAACCAAGGTGGCGCGTGCCAACCCAGATGGCCATACATTGCTGTTGTTCCACATTGGCATGGCCGCAACGCCAGCGCTGTATCGCAAACTCGCCTACAAGCCTTTGGAAGACTTCGAGTTTTTGGGCATGGTCAATGATGTGCCCATGACCTTGGTTGGCAAACCACAATTGCCTGCCAACACCTACCGCGATTTTGAAAACTACATCCGTGCCAACGCCGGTAAGCTAAACATTGCCCACGCAGGTTTGGGTTCTGCTTCGCACATTTGCGGCATGTTGTGGCAAGCACAATTGCAGTCCAAAGAAGCCATGACCACCATTCCTTTTGGCGGTACAGCACCTGCCATGAATGCCTTGGTCGGCGGCCAGGTTGACGTCATGTGCGATCAAACCACCAACACCACCGCTCAAATTGAGTCTGGCCGCATCAAAGCTTTTGCAGTGACCACGGCCAAGCCTTTGTCTGATCACAAATCATTGAAGTACTACCCCTCATTGCAAGAGATGGGCATGAAGGGTTTTGACCTCACTATTTGGCACGGCTTTTATGCACCCAAGGGCACGCCTGCTGCCATCACCACGGCTTTGAACGATGCCATGAAAAAAGCTTTGAAGGACCCTGAGTTCATCAAGAAGCAAGAAGGCTTGGGCGCTTTGGTGGTGACAGACAAGCGCGTAGAACCTGCTGAACACAAGAAGTTTGTGGCTGCAGAAATTCAGAAGATCAAAGCTGCAGTGGATGCCAGCGGCAAGTACGCTGATTAATTCTTCAATCGTTTGAGCATGGGGCTCACCCCGGGGGTGGTGAGCACCGTGCTGACATTTCAGGGCCAAGGCGCGACAGTAGCTTTGCTTACAGTCATGTCATTTACCCAATAGAAACAACACGGGAATCTCAAGTCGAGCGGCCCATGCTTTTTCATTGTGGCCAGTGCCCTCAAACACGCGAGTCATGAAATTCGCCTGAACGCCATGCTCTTTGTAGCCTTTGTCTCGAATGATTTGGTTGACAAAGATTTGATAGGGCGCATACAGAGCGTCAAGCTCTGTGGTGCCGTGGTCTTGGTAGATCTTGTGGCCTTGGGGTGGCGCCAAGTGATCGCGCAGGTAAACATAGGCAGCCAGTGGAATGTGCGAATTGGCTTCGTGACCACCGATCCAGTGCGTTGAGAGTCCTGCAGCACCGCCAAAAATGTGCGGATACTCGTTCATGGCATAGACAGAAATGAGGCCGCCCATGCTCGAGCCCATCAACACGGTATTGGCGGGGCCAGCCAAGGTGGGGTAACGTTGGTCGATGGCGGGCTTGAGTTCTTGCACCAAAAAGCGCAAATAGGCATCCGCTTGTGGCTTGTTTTGCAAAGCCTTCTCCAAAAGCAACTGGCGCGGGCCTGGCAGCAGATGTTGCAAGTGCTTTTGAGGAAAGTACTCGCTGTGCCGATACTTGCCATTGTTCCAAACGCCCACCACCAAGGTGGGTGCAATTTGCCCAGACTGCATCAGTCTTGTGATGGTTTTGTCAACCCACCAAGCCTGTTTGTTCCAAGTGGTTTGCGCATCAAAAAGCATTTGCCCATCGTGCATGTAAATCACATTGAAGCGCTGCCCTGCAGCTTTGAGAGACTCAAAATTGTCGGGCAACCAAACATCCACATGCCGCGCATCCACATGCTGAGATGGGAAGTTGGCCATTCTTTCGATGCGTCCTGATTCGGGTTTTGGTAACACTTGCGCGCTCGGTTTCTCACTCAGTTGCGCATGACCACTCAAGTGGATGAGTGCACTGACAAGAAGCGTCAACAAGGAAGCGAAGCATGACATGAACGAGTGGGCGTTGCGCATGAGGCTTGCTCAGTTCAAAGATCTAGAAGCACCTAATAAAGCAGGGGACTCAGCCGCATTGATCACGTAAACCGGAATGTCTTTGAGGTACTCGCGAAATCGGCCCTTGGCTTCAAAACGCTCTCTAAACACGGAGGATTCAAACCAACCCAACCACCGCGGTACCACGCCGCCGCCCAAATAAACGCCACCCAAGGCACCCAATGTGAGGGCTAAGTCGCCTGCGACCGAACCTAAAAACCCCGCAAACATCTCTAGACTTTGCAAGGCCAATGGATCCTTTTTTTTCAAGGCCCAATGGGTGATGTCGGCAGCACTTGTCACTTCGATGGGCGCATGTTGTTGAAGTTGCCGCTGCGCCAAGTACAGGTCCACCAAACCCTGGCCAGACAGCACTCGTTCTGCAGACACATGCCCATAGCGTTGCCTGATCAATTCAATGACGCGGTATTCATTCTCAGTGTGTGCTGCCAGCGTAGCGTGGCCGCCTTCGCCTGCAATGGCCACCCATTGGTCAAGACTTGCTTTGACGGGGAACAAACCAGAAACGCCCAGCCCCGTCCCCGCGCCAATGATGGCCTTGGGGCCCAAGCTACGGGAATCTTTGCCACCAATTTGAACCAGATGATCTTGCGAAATGGAAGGGATGGCCAAGGCCAAGGCCGTGAAGTCATTGATGACATTCAATTTGGACACGCCTAAAGTGCGCGCCATTTCAGAAATTGAAAATGTCCAATGGTGATTGGTCATGCGAATGGTGTCACCCGTGATGGGGTTGGCAATGCCCAGTGCGCATGCCCGAGGCGCGGACAAATTCTGTTGCTTCAAATAAGTCTGAATGGCCACTTCCAGTGAAGGGTAGTCAGCGCAAGGCAAAACCTGCACATGCTGCACACCACTCGTGTGTGATGCTTGCCACCCCAATCTCGCATTGGTGCCGCCCACATCCCCCAAAAGGCGTGGAAACGTATCGCTCATAAATTAATTCTTCAATCAATCAATTCACAAACTGCTCAGATCCCACAATGCCCAGCTTGGTCAAGCCAATGCGTTGTGCACTGGCCATGACCAGTGCCACAGATTCGTACTTGGCTTTGGCGTGCGAGCGAATGTGCAGC
>JAPLPO010000157.1 GCA_026400155.1 Burkholderiales bacterium
ATGGCACCGTCTATTTGATTTTCCAACCGGCCGAAGAAGGCGGTGGCGGCGCTCGCGAAATGATCAAGGATGGCATGTTCGACAAGTGCCCCATGCAAGCGGTTTTTGGCATGCACAACTGGCCAGGCGCTCAAGTGGGCACCTTTGCAGTCAGCCCCGGCCCTGTCATGGCGTCTAGCAACGAATTCAAAATTACCATTCGCGGCAAAGGCAGCCACGCCGCGCTGCCCCACAACGGCGTTGACCCTGTGCCAGTGGCTTGCCAATTGGTTCAGGCTTTTCAAACCATCATCACCCGCAACAAAAAGCCGGTCGATGCTGGCGTTATTTCGGTCACCATGATCAACGCTGGCGAAGCCACCAACGTGGTGCCCGACTTCTGTGTCATTCAAGGCACCGTGCGCACTTTCAGCATTGAAGTGCTCGACCTCATTGAAAACCGCATGAAGCAAATCACAGAAAACCTGTGTGCGGCTTTCGATGCCAAGCCCGAATTTCACTTCAACCGCAACTACCCGCCCACCATCAACAGCGCGGCCGAGGCCAACTTTGCACGCCAAGTGATGGAAGGCATTGTGGGCAAAGACAACGTGATGACGCAAGAACCCACCATGGGCGCCGAAGATTTCTCCTTCATGCTGCAAGCGAAGCCCGGCGCCTATGTCTTCATTGCCAATGGCGATGGCTCGCACCGCGAAATGGGCCACGGCGCAGGTCCTTGCATGTTGCACAATCCGAGCTACGACTTCAATGACGACCTGATACCTTTGGGCGGCACCTACTGGGTGGAGCTGGCGACGCAATGGCTGGCCAACCCCACGCAAACTTAATTTGGCAGCGCGCACTGTTGTCGCAGCACCATGAAGCCCTTCGGGGCTTCATTCATTTGGAACTTTCATGACCAGCATTCACACCGCATTTTCTAAAAGCTACGCCGAAGCCCGGCAAAAGTTTTTGAGCGTCGCGCAGCTAGCAGGGCTTCAAGTGGAATCTCATGTGCACCCCGAAAAAGGCCGCGATGACGAAGAATTGGCCATGGACGTCGCACGCCAAGGCCCCCTCAACGCCAAGCATGTTTTGCTGGTCAGCAGTGCTTGTCATGGTGTTGAAGGTTATTGCGGCAGTGGTGTTCAAGTTGATGCGCTTCGAAATTCAGATTGGCACCAAGCCGTTGCCCAAAGTGGTGTGGCGGTGGTGTATGTGCACGCCTTGAACCCCCATGGTTTTTCGCATGTGCGCCGCGTCACCCAAGAAAATGTCGACCTCAATCGCAACTTTCACGACTTCAGCAAGCCATTGCCCGACAACACCGCTTACAAAGAAGTGCAAGATTTGTTGTTGCCCGAGCAATGGCCACCCAACGCCGCCAACCAACAAGCCACGGCGCAATACATTGCTCAACACGGCATGTCCAAACTTCAAGCGGCTGTTTCGCAGGGCCAACACCACCACCCACAAGGCTTGTTCTATGGCGGCCAAGCCCCCACGTGGAGCAATCAAACCATTCGCAAAGTACTCAAGCAGCATGGTGGCTCGGCTCAAAAAATGGCCTGGATAGATTTGCACACCGGCCTCGGCCCCAGTGGCGTGGGAGAGCGCATTTATGCCGGCGCCAACGATGCGGCAGCCATTGCACGCGCACGCCAGTGGTGGGGCAACATCACTTCCATTTACGATGGCACGTCGTCTTCCGCTTTTCTCACGGGCCTCATGTGGATGTCGGTGCAAGACGAATGCCCGCAAGCCGAACACACTGGCATTGCGTTGGAATATGGCACTTTGCCCATGAACGACATGCTGATGGCCCTCAGAGCCGATCATTGGCTGCACATTCACCCCGAAGCCTCCGCTGAATTGCGGCAAAGTATCAAGGCTCAAATTCTGAGCGCCTTCTACACCGACACCAACGAGTGGCGCGAACAAATCATTTCTCAAGCGCGTGAAGCCATGCTTCAAGCCATTCAAGGATTGTCATGACTCTTTCTACAAAACGCATACTGATTTTGGGTGGCACCGGTTTTGTGGGCCGCCATGTGTGTGAAAAGCTCAATCGCATGGGCTGCAGCATCACCGTAATCACACGCCGCGCCAGCCAAGCCAGCGCCATTCAAAGTTTGCCGCACGTGAAAGTGATTGAAGGCGATGTGTACCAGCCTGAATTTCTCACAGAGCAAATGGCGAAACACGATGTGCTCATCAACCTCATCGCCATTTTGCATGGCTCTGAAGCGGCCTTTGACAAAGCCCATGTGCAGTTGCCGCAGATCATTGCCAAAGCATGTCAGGTCAGTGGTTTGCGAAGGCTCATTCACATCAGTGCGCTGGGCGCCAGCCTGCAGGGCCCATCGCATTACCAGCGCAGCAAAGCGCGTGGTGAAGAAGTTCTCCAACAAGCAGGGCTTGCGCTCACGGTGCTGCAGCCCAGCGTTATTTTTGGCGTGGAAGACAAATTTCTAAACCTGTTTGCCAAACTTCAACAACTGACCCCCGTGGTGCCGCTGGCCGGCGCCAACACCCGCTTTCAAGCGGTGTGGGTGGAAGATGTGGCCAGCGCAGTGGCGCACTGTGTGATGCATGCAGACAGCGCCGGCAAAACCTATGAGCTTTGTGGGCCCGAAGTTTTCACGCTGCAGCAATTGGTTCAAAAATCTGGCCAATGGGCCGGTATCCAAAGCGGCCGAGGCCGTTGGGTGTTTGGCATTCCGCGCGCGCTGGCCAGGGCTCAAGCATTTCTGATGGAGTTGGCACCCGGTCAGCCTCTCATGAGCCGCGACAATCTCGACTCCATGAAAGTAGACAACGTGGCCTCTGGTCAGGCACTGGGCTTGCAAGACTTGGGCATTCAAGCCGCGGCAGTGAGCAGCATCGCGCCCACCTACTTGGGGCAACGCGATCCATGTACTAAACTGAACGCATTGCGCGCCAAAGGACGTCCATGAAGCTCTACATTGCCAACAAAAATTATTCTTCATGGTCTATGCGCCCCTGGGTCATGCTCAAACAGGCGGGCATTGATTTTGAAGAAGTCATGGTGCGCTTTGATGGTTTTGATGCTCAATCCAAGTTCAAGCAAACCCTCAAAGACATCAACCCTGTGGGCAAAGTACCCGTGTTGGTCGATGGTGACTTGGCCGTATGGGACACACTGTCCATTGCAGAGTACGCTGCCGAAAAATTTCCCGACAAACAACTCTGGCCAAGCAAAGTGGCCGACCGCGCCAGAGCCCGCAGCATCTGCGCCGAAATGCACAGTGGCTTTGCCGGCATTCGAAGCGCTTGCCCCATGAACATTGATGCTTTTTTGCCAGAGATTGGCGCCCTTGCGCTGCGCGACAAAGAGGCCGTTCGCCAAGATTTAAAGCGCATTGACCATTTGTTTTCGTCGCTTCTGCAAGAGCACAAAGGACCCATGCTCTTTGGCGAGTTCAGCATTCCAGACGCCTATTTTTCGCCTGTGGTTATGCGCATCAAAACCTACGCCTTGCCCGTGAGTTCTGAAACACAGGCCTACATCGATCGTTTGTGCGCCATGCCCGGCGTGAAAGCCTGGATCGAGGGTGCATTGGCCGAAAAAGACTTCATTGATTTTGAAGAACCCTTTCGCACCAAACCTTGAATGCCTAGCTTGCAAATCTTCAGCGTCGGCGGTGCCATACGCGACGCCCTGCTCAACCAATCGGTTAAAGACAAAGACTGGGTGGTGGTTGGGGGCACGCCAGAAGAGATGGCCAAGCTGGGTTACACCACAGTGGGCAAAGACTTTCCTGTTTTTTTGCATCCTGCATCTCGCGAAGAATACGCGCTGGCCCGCACTGAGCGCAAAACCGCGCCAGGCTACAAAGGCTTTGTGGTGCATGCCTCGCCCGAAGTTTCTTTGGAAGAAGATTTGGCCCGCCGCGATCTGACCATCAACGCCATGGCCTTGCCGCAGAAGCACGCCAAAGCATTCTTTGAAACCCCGCATTCACTCACTAGCGCATTCTTTCAACAGCACGCCATCGACCCCTTCCATGGCCTGCAAGATCTCAACAACAAAACGCTTCGCCATGTCACGCTGGCCTTTCGCGAAGACCCTGTGCGCATCTTGCGTGTGGCTCGCTTTGCGGCCCGTTTTCCAGATTTTCAAGTGGCCCCAGAAACCTTGCAACTCATGCAAGACATGGTGCAAGCCGGTGAAGTTGAACATTTGGTTGCCGAGCGTGTGTGGCAAGAATTGGCCAAGGGCCTCATGACCCCAAAGCCTTCGCGCATGTTTGAAGTGCTCAAAGCATGTGGCGCTCTCAAAGTTTTATTGCCGGAAGTGAATCGTTTGTGGGGTGTGCCACAACGCGCTGAATACCACCCAGAAATTGACACGGGTGTGCATCTCATGATGGTGCTAGACATGAGCGCACAACTCAATGCTTCGCTGGCCGTGCGTGTTGCTTGCCTCATGCACGACCTGGGCAAAGGCACTACGCCCAAAGAAGAATGGCCGCGGCACATTGCCCACGAACAACGCAGCGCCAAATTGCTGCAGCAAGTGTGTGAGCGACTGCGCATTCCCGTTGAATGCAAAGAGTTGTCCGATGTGGTGGCGCGTGAACATGGCAACATTCACCGCAGCCAAGATTTGAATCCTGCAGCCCTCTTGCGCTTGCTGGAAAGGTGCGACGCCATTCGAAAACCTGATCGCATGCCCGACATTTTGCTGGCCTGCGAGTGCGATGCACGGGGTCGAAAGGGATTTGAGAATGAGGCCTATGAACCCAGCGTCAAGTTACAAGAAGTGCTGAAGGCTGCTTTGTCTGTAGCCACTGCCGGCATTGCCGAGCAGGCGCAAAAACAGGGCCTCTCGGGCCCTGCTGTTGGCGAAAAAATACACGAAGCCAGAGTGGCGGCCATTGCCTTGTTAAAGGCTTAGGCGCACCACAGTGCGCTACCTTCAATTAACGTGAAGGTGTGCGAGGCGTGCGTGGCGCTGCCGGTGGACGGCCTGCCAAGTGACGGAAGCTGATACGGCCTTTGGTGAGGTCGTAAGGTGACAACTCGAGCGTGACGCGGTCGCCCGCCAAAATGCGAATGTGATTCTTGCGCATCTTGCCTGCTGAGTAAGCGATCAACTGGTGCCCGTTGTCCAAGGTCACACGAAAACGTGTGTCAGGTAAAACCTCGTTCACAACGCCCATCTGTTCGATCAAATCTTCTTTCGCCATTTTTTCCTTTCAGGTTCTCAGGGTGGTTTAGTGGGCCTGCGTGGTTGAACGCACCCAATCTAAACCTTGTGCCAGCGCAAAGCTGGCTGCAGCATCGCGGGTGGCGAAGTCATTGGTAAAACACATCACCCGATCGGTACTGGCACTGCCACGCCCGCTGGCCACCGACACCTGCGCCGCAAAGCGGCCACAGGGCAATGCACGCGGGCAAGCGGCAATGCGGTATTTTCCCACGGTGACGGGGGTATTTTCAAAAGTAATCGTATGAATCATCTAATAAGCTAAAAAAATGGTGTGTACAGAGCAACACATTGGAAACGAGCCAGCGCTGGTGCGCGCTTGCATTTGGATCCAAATGGCCAGGTTCTGAACACTGAAAAAGGGGGAAGCGAGAGATCGAGCCCACCCATATTTGGGGGTGCGCCGCTCTTCTGTGAGGTGCTGAATTTGGGAAATTTGAGGGGAAATTTACAAAAAATTCAGGCAGCCAGCAGGAACTGCGCTTGTTGCGACCCACCATTGAATTGCTTGGATTGGTTGGTCGCAAGCCCGAACTGTAACACAAATGTTTTAAAACTTAGCTTGATTGTCAAAAGAACTTCACGATGAGGCTCAAGACAAAGCTCAACAGCAAGGTGCTGGTGAGGGGAATGAACCAATCTCGGCCAAACAATTTGAATTGAAAGTCACCGGGCAATTTGCCCAAACCCATTTTTTCAAGCCAAGGGCGCACCCAGCTGATCAGCAGCAGGGCCAAAAAGGTCACGATGACCCATCTAAACATGGCGCAATCCTTGGTTCACAGGCGGTGGCTCCGATCGCCCGCCGAAAAACCCGATGCCTGCCAATGGTCGTGGGTGGCAAAACCCAGCACTTTGAACAACTCGCCCATTTCGTGCTCGCTCACCAGCTTCATGGCCTGCGCCCGTTCAGCCAAAGCCGATTGCGCCATTCTTTCGGCCAAGCCGAGGTTCAGCAAAAAACGCCCTTGGCTGGTGTAGCCCAACACTTGCAAACCCGCCTCTTGTCCGGCCAATGCCATGCCTGTGAAGTTGACATGCGCGGTAATGTCTTTCAAGCCCACAGAGGCCAAGGGATTTGGGTCAGCCTGGTGGGCTTGATGGCACATCACGGTGCCCATGTGGCGCTCAGGGTGAAAATACTCCGACTCTGGAAATCCGTAGTCCAAGAAAAACGCAGCGCCACCCTTCTCGCTGGCCAACAAGCGCTCGGCCAAGCTGGCCACAAAGGCCTCGCCTTGGGGCTGAATTTCGGTCAGGTAATTGTGTTCGCCCAGAGGCTCTACAGGAGGCCTCAGTGCGGTGGGTCTGTCTTCCCAGGCCAAGCCGTCGGCATGGTCCGATGATTCTGATGCTTCAGATGACCTTGCAGCAATCACACCCCGCTCATGCCACACACCCTCAATTCGGTGCAGCAGCTTCACAGGCATGGCATCCAGCACTTCATTGCCCACCACCACGCCCTGCAAGCTGTCGGGCCATTGTGTGAGCCAGCGCACCTGATGGCCAAACTCAGCCAGCAGCGTCTGCTGCCTGAGCTTCAAGCTGCTCGACAAATCCATGATGTTGTAGCGCTCGATGTTGCACCCCAAACGCTTGAGCTCGGTCAGCAGCTGGTGCGCCAAGGCACCACTGCCTGCGCCAAATTCCCAAACTTCATGGGTGGCAGTGGCATTCAAAGCTTCCGCCACTTGCTGGGCCAAGGTGGCGCCAAACAAGGGCGATAGCTCGGGCGCCGTCACAAAATCGCTCCCCGACTGGGGCATGCTGCCAAACTTGGGCTGCTGATTGGCGTAGTAGCCCAAACCAGGCTCATACAAGGCCAGGGCCATGAACTGATCAAACGGCAACCAGCCTTCGGCCGCCAAAATGGCCTTGTGCACCCGCGCCAGCATGGCGGTCGTTAAACTATGCGGTTCTGTCATCACCCCCAGATTGTCTCCGAATGTCGGCTCCTCTTTCTTCTGCCCCCCGCACGGCCCTGGTCACAGGTGCCGGCAAGCGCTTGGGCCGCGAAATTGCCTTGGGCTTGGCCAAGGCGGGATGGCGTGTGGCGGTGCACTATCGAAGCTCTGAATCGGAGGCGCTTCAAACCGCCCAAGATTGTTTGGCCTTGAATGCGGCCAATTCTTCAATCAGCCCACAGACATTTATTTTTCAAGCCGATTTGGCCGACGAAGCTGCCACGCGACAACTGTTGCCGCGTGTGGTGCAGCAATTGGGCCAAGTCGATGCGGTGGTCAACAGCGCCGCCCTGTTTGAACATGATGATGTTGAAAGCTTTAGCTACGCCAACATGGCCCAACATTGGGCCAGCAACACAGGCGCGGCCATTGTGTTGGCGCAGGCATTGCATCAACATGGCCAGGCTCGGGGTGCGCAAGCCGCCGAATCGGTGGTCATCAACATGCTCGATCAAAAGTTGTGGAATCCCAACCCCGATTTTTTGAGTTACACATTGTCCAAAGCCGCTTTGGAGTCCGCCAATACATTGTTGGCTCAAGCACTGGCCCCCTTGGTTCGGGTGGTGGGTGTGGCGCCGGGTCTGACGCTCACCAGCCACATGTTGGACGACGACAAATTTCAGCAACTCCACAAGCTCAGCCCCTTGGGCCGCTCCTCATCGGTTGCGGATGTGGTGAGTACTGTGGTGTTTGCCATGCACAACCGCGCCATCACAGGTACCACTTTGTTGGTCGATGGCGGACAGCACTTGATGAAATTCGAGCGCGATTTTTCTTTGATGTGAGTGCCATGACCGCCCCGACTAACCCTACTTCGGCCAGCACTGGCATGCAAACACTCACGCTCACGGGCTTGCGCTTTGATGCCAATCTGGGTATTTTGGAACACGAGAAAACAGCACCTCAACCCATTCAAGTAGATGCCGAACTCAATTTGGGCCCACAGCCTTTGTTGCCTCGCGATGACGACATCAGCCATGTGCTGGACTACCGCAAAGTGCGCAAAATCATCATCGATGAATGCACTGCCGAGCACGTCAACTTGCTCGAAAGCCTCATTGGCAAACTATCGCACCGCCTCATGCAACTGCATGGCGTGAAAGGTGTTCGCGTGAAGATTGCCAAGTTAGAAATTTTTGAAGACTGCGAAGTTGCCATTCGCATGGAAACAGGACAATGGTGAAACCATGAATGCACCCACCCACAATGCTTGGTTAGAAAGCGTGGCCGATGAAGCCGAAGAGCAGGCCGCCCAAAAAGCCAAGGCCGTCAGAATTGAACGCGAGACGCACAAGTTAGAAAAACGCTTGTGCCGCCAAGTTGGCCAAGCCATCAGCGAATTC
>JAPLPO010000029.1 GCA_026400155.1 Burkholderiales bacterium
ATTTCGATAGGACGAACGGTGCGTGTATCGCGGCCATCGATGCGGGGCTCGCCTGCCAAAATTTGGCTGCGAACAATGTTGGCTTCGATGTCAAACAACATGCCTTCAACTTTGACGCTGTCAAACTCAACACCGTCTGCCTTCAAAGCGGCCATAGTGGCAGCGTAGGTCTCGCGGCAAGCTTGTGTACGGCTTTGCTTGTTGCGAATTTGATAAGCAGCGCGCAATTTTTCTTCTGCGTGGGCATTGACCTTGGCAATCAAAGCCTCGTCCTTGGCAGGTGCTGTCCAATCCCAAGCGGGTTTGCCAGCATCGCGCACCAATTCGTGAATGGCATTGACAGCCACATTGCCTTGCTCATGACCAAACACCACGGCACCCAACATGATCTCTTCAGACAATTGTTGGGCTTCAGACTCCACCATCAACACAGCAGATTCTGTGCCGGCAACCACGAGGTCCATCAGGCTGTCTTTGCGTTGTGTTTGACCAGGGTTCAACACGTATTCGCCGTTGATATAACCCACGCGCGCAGCGCCGATAGGGCCATTGAAAGGCACGCCAGAAATAGACAATGCAGCGCTCACAGCGATCAAGGCTGCAATGTCGGCATCAACTTCAGGGTTCAAAGAGACGGTGTGCACCACTACGTGCACGTCGTTGTAAAAACCTTCTGGGAACAGAGGGCGAATAGGACGATCGATCAAGCGGCTTGTGAGTGTTTCAAACTCGCTAGGCTTGGCTTCACGCTTGAAAAAGCTGCCAGGGATCTTACCCGCGGCGTATGTTTTCTCAATGTAGTCCACGGTCAATGGGAAGAAGTCTTGACCGGCTTTGGAATTTTTAGATGCCACCACAGTGGCCAGCACCACGGTGTCTTCAATGTTGACCAGCACAGCGCCAGAAGCTTGGCGTGCAATTTCGCCGGTTTCCATGATGACCTTGTGTTGGCCCCATTGGAAGGTTTTTGTCACTTTGTTAAAAATAGACATGTTCAATCACTCCAGAAAATCACAGTGCAAACGGCTGCACTGAAAAGCCTAGATATTTGCAGTCTGAACTCGATGCCATTCCATGAATGATCTGCTTGAAAACACAGATGATTGATGGAATGACACAGCGCGGGTTCGGTCTGAAAACGTCTTTTTAGAAAACTTAAAGTAGAAAGCGCCTGAGCTAGCGGGCTAACTCAGGCGCTTGTCATCTTTCGATACGCTTATTTGCGCAGGCCAAGTTTGGCGATCAGAGCGACGTAGCGGTCGGCGTCTTTGGACTTCAAGTAGTCCAACAATTTACGACGACGGCTCACCATGCGCAACAAACCGCGGCGACCATGGTGGTCTTTGGCGTGTGTTTTAAAGTGAGGTGTCAACTCGTTGATGCGAGCTGTGAGCAAAGCCACTTGGACTTCGGGGCTACCAGTGTCATTGGCGGCGCGGGCATTGGCCTTCACGACCTCTGCTTTGATTGAAGATGCAATCATTTTTTCTTCCTTGTTTTCGTCTTGAACTTTGGCAAAGAGCCACCCAGAACATATGACGAGGTTTTATAACTTGCGCAAGCGGTTTGGAATCAACTGCTGCGTGCGATCTTGGCCAGGCAATTCTTCCAAAGGAGTCGTGCTTGACAAAGCCTCGGAATTATAACCATAGGCCAATGCATAAACCATTCATTCCTTGCATTCCATGAGTCACTGTGTATAAAAACAGTCCAAATACTTCAAATTTCGACCCAAAATGGCGTCATATGGACAAAATCAGAATCGACAAATGGCTCTGGGCCGCTCGTTTTTACAAGACTCGGTCATTGGCCACCGACGAAATTGGCAAGGGCCGGGTGGCCATCAATGATCAAACGGCCAAGGCCTCCCGGGAGGTCAAAGTGGGCGATATGGTTAGCACCCGACAAGGCGATATCACCCGCACTCTCAAAATTCTAGCCCTGAGCGACCAACGCGGGCCCGCCCCTGTGGCACAGGCTTTGTATGAAGAGACACTAGAAAGCATTGCTTTGCGTGAAAAAACCAGCCTTCAAAGGCGTCTGGCGAGAGAACCGGCTTTGAGCATTGAGCAAGGTCGGCCCACCAAACGAAATCGGCGAGAACTGGAAAAGGCCAAGGAAGTGGGTTGGAACAACCGATGGAGTGCATCTTTGGATGAGAGCTGACAATGAGCGCTGACACTTAAGTGCCAGTAATCAACTGATTCAGGGGTTTTCACCCTCCCCATTCCCAAGTCTCCCCTCTAAAGTCTGCGTTAACAGCAACACAGAGGAGACTATCTTGAAGTTTACGAAACACCCAGCCCCTGCCAGCCGACGCTTTGGTTTACGCATGTTAAGCGCCATTGGTTTGATGGGCGGCCTTGGCTTGGGACTGATGGCAAGCAACTCCGCCATGGCGCAGGCTTATCCCAACAAACCCATTCGTTTGGTGGTCACATTCCCTACCGGCGGCGCACCCGATATTTTGGCCCGTTTGTTCAGTGAAAAAGCCCAGTTGGGTCAGCCCGTTGTGATTGACAACAAACCAGGTGCGGGTGGCAACATTGGCAGTGACATTGTGGCCAAAGCACCTGGCGATGGGCACACCATCGTCATGGGCACTGTCGGCACGCACTCCATCAATGGCGCACTCTACGAAAAAATGCCCTATGACATGGTGAAAAACTTCACACCAATCTCCTTGATTGCATCAGCCCCTAATTTGCTGGTGGTCAACAACGACGTGCCCGTTAAAACCGTGAACGAGCTCATTGCCTACATGAAGGCCAATCCGAACAAACTCTCCTATGCCTCCCCAGGCATTGGCACCTCGGTTCACATGTCAGGTGAATTATTCAAGTCAATGACCGGCACCAGCATGACGCACGTGCCCTATAAAGGTCGTCAGTTTTACGTCCCTGACTTGTTAGGTGGCAGTGTTCAATTGGTGTTTGACAACATGCCCTCTGCCTTGCCTTTGGCCAAAGAAGGCAAGATTCGGGCAATTGCGCAAACTACGGCCAAGCGCTCTGCCGCTGCGCCAGATGTGCCCACCGTGGCTGAATCATTGCCCGGCTTTGAAGCTATCACCTGGTTTGCGATGTTTGCCCCTGCCAACACACCCAAGCCTGTCATTGACCGATTGAATGCAGAAGTGTTGCGTGTTTTCAAATTGCCTGAAGTGGCAGAGCGTATGAAAACATTAGGGCTAGAAGCTGTTCTCTCATCTCCCGATGAACTGGCCAAATATCAAGCAACAGAAATTGTGAAGTGGGCCAAAGTGGTGAAAGAGTCCGGCGCTAAGGCCGAATAATTGATCGATCAATCAAACACATTTTGGACACTCCATGACACATGATTTAAATCGGCGTGACGTTCTACAAGCAGGCTTGGCAGGCGCTGTCACCCTTGCAGTGCCTGCCATGGCACAAAGCACCTTTCCCTCAAGACCTATCAAGCTCATTTGCCCTTGGCCTGCAGGCGGCTCTACCGACGGCGTGATGCGCGCCTTGGCCGAGAGCGCAACTCGCATTTTGGGTAACCCGGTGGTGATTGAAAACAAAGCGGGCGCCAGTGGCATGCTGGGCCCCAACGAGTTGGTCAATGCCAAGCCAGATGGGTACACCTTGTCCCAATTGACCATCGGCGTTTTGCGCTTGCCTCACATGCAAAAAATGCAGTTCAACCCCATGCAAGATTTCACCTACATTGCATGTTTGACGGGCTATACCTTTGGCATTGTGGTGCGTTCAGATTCGCCCATCAAATCAATCAAAGACTTGGTCGACTTTGCCAAAACCAACCCTGGCAAATTCACCTTTGGCTCTACGGGCAACGGCACAACACCACACTTGGCTGTCGAAGAATTTGCCATGAAAGCAGGCATTCAACTGCAGCACATTCCCTTCAAAGGAAACGCCGATGGCATGGCTGCACTTTTGGGTGGACATGTGATGTCGCACAGCGATGCCACGGGTTGGGCCCCCCACGTGGATGCAGGAACCTGCAGACTGCTTGCCACCTATGGCAGCAAGCGAACCAAGCGTTGGCCCAACGTACCCACTCTCAATGAATTAGGCTACGACACGGTGTCTGATTCACCGTTTGGCATTGGTGGCCCCAAAGGCATGGATCCTGCAGTCACTCGCAAGCTTCATGATGCCTTTAAAAAGACATTGGAAGACCCGCTGGTATTGGCCACTTTTGAGAAGTTTGACCAATCTGTGATTTACATGGGCACCGATGAGTACACCAAATATGCGCGCGACAACTTCCAAAAAGAAAAAGCAATCATTGAAAAATTGGGCTTGGCCAGGCCCGCCTAAATGAAGTGATACACACTAAAACGCCCAGCAAGTTCTGGGCGTTTTTCATGGTGCCTTACCAATCATCAATTGGATCGATTCATTTTGCAAACAGACGGTAGCTCTAACTCCTGGGCTTTGAATTGCCGAATAACTTTGAAGCCATAGCCAGAGCCCTCCACATCAAAAGGAACGTCAGGTCCGCCCTGCTTGGCCATCATGGCGACAGCCATAGGTTGTTGAAACTGATGGTCTTGCGCGCGCATCTTGCCACGTTGACCGGCCATGCTCACTTCAGCGTTTTCCAACTGCAAAGCCACTGCCAAAGGTTCAGAAGATCCCGCCTTCTCAATCGATTGAGCCAAGGCTTCCATCATGAGTTGCATTCGCAAATGCAGATAATCTTCGGAAGGCTTTGGAAATCGAAGCTTGAACGATTGATAGAACTTGGCACTCTCTGCGCCAGGCACATTGGGCATCCACTCTGCTACCGCCAGCACCCTGCCAACGCCGGCCTCCCCCATGGCTGTAGGCGCGCCCAATGCGTTGCCATAGAAGGTGTAAAACTTGCCTTCATAGCCCACATCTTTGGCCGCCTTCACCAACAAGCTCAAATCATTCCCCCAGTTGCCAGTGATCACCGCTTGGGCGCCAGAGGCCTTGATTTTGGTGGCATAAGGCAAGAAATCTCTCACTCGACCTAGAGGATGCAATTCCTCACCCGCAATTTGAATGTCGGGCCTTAATTTTTCAAGTTGCAGTTTGGCTTCTCGCAAAACAGACTGTCCAAAGCTGTAGTCTTGCCCAATCAAATACACAGACTTCAATTTTGTATCTTGTTTCAAAACCTGCATGAGCGCCAACATGCGCATGTCGGCGTGTGCATCAAATCGAAAGTGCCAGAAGTTGCACTTGTCTTGTGTGAGCGCAGGGTCTACCGCTGCGTAATTCAGAAATAGGACACGGCGCGTTGGCTCTCGATCATTGTGTTTTTGAATGGCATCGATCAATGCCGCAGCGTTGGCCGAGGAGTTTCCTTGGAAAACAAATTGAGCACCCGCATCAATGGCTGAGCGCAAAGAAGTCAGAGCTTCCTCACTTTGCCCTTTGCTGTCGTATCTGTTTAACACCAACCTGCGTTTGCCCTCTTGGGTGCTAACGCCACCTCTGGCATTCACGCGTTCTACAGCCCAAACCAAATTTCGCAATACCGCTTCGCCTGTGTTGGCAAAGGGCCCACTCATGCCCTCAATGAGAGCCAATTGGATTGGGGGCAACTGTGGGGAAGCTGATTGTGCATTCACTGAGACGCAGAAACAAAACAGGCAAGTCAGCGCCACACGAAAACAATGTCGAAACAAAAAAATCACAAGAGAATTCCAAAAAATCAGAGTGCAACAGACTCAATAATGCCAAGAGGCCATCGAGGTTTCACATCAAAGCCATAGCTCATTTCAGCTTGTTGCTTGCCAGCTTGAACTCGCATGGCCGCTGCCATGGCAATCATGGCGCCATTGTCTGTGCACAAATGAAGTTCGGGATAATGAACCCGAACACCTGCTTTGCTGCAAGACTCATTGAGTTGATTGCGCAAAGAACGGTTTGCGCCCACACCGCCAGCAACAACAAGTCGGCGCATGCCAGTGGCTTTCAAAGCTGCCATCGATTTTTTAAGCAACACCTCCACAATGGCCGCCTCGGTGGAAGCGCAGAGGTCCGCTTTGTGCGTTGTGGATGGATTGTGTAAATCAGGGCCTAGTTTTTGGGCTTGCGTCAGCACCGCTGTTTTCAAACCCGCAAAGGAAAAATCAAAGTTGCCGCTGTGAAGCAAGGGCCTTGGCAACTTAAAAGCTTGAGGATTTCCAGACTCCGCCCACTTTGACAAAGCGGGGCCGCCAGGGTAGCCCAAGCCCATGAGCTTGGCTGATTTGTCAAATGCTTCACCGGCCGCATCGTCAATGGTTTCGCCCAAAATTTCATAGGAACCCACCGCTTCTACGCGCATCAGTTGAGTGTGGCCACCAGAGACCAGCAAGGCCACAAAAGGAAACTCGGGTGGGTCATCGCTCAAAAAAGGTGAGAGCAAATGCCCCTCCAAATGGTGTATGCCAAGCACCGGCTTTTGGAGTGACGCACCGATGGCGCAAGCAACACCCGCCCCCACCAGCAAAGCGCCTGCCAACCCTGGACCCCGGGTGTAGGCCACCACATCGACTTTGTCTAAACTCAGATTGGCACTTTTGAGAACCTCGCGTGTCAGGGGAATCACGCGCTTGATATGGTCCCTGCTGGCCAACTCTGGCACCACACCACCATAGGCTTGGTGCATGTCGATTTGACTGAATAAGGCGTGCGACAGCAGACGCGGAAAGCCATGGTTTTGGGTTTCAACCAAAGCCACACCTGTTTCATCGCACGAGGATTCAATTCCAAGAAAAATCATAAGAGCAGAGTTTATGCGATGACTTCATTCGCCATATAGCGCCAAGTTATCTAAGCTTTGCGACAATAAGGCCATGGGCATTGGTCACTACCTCAAAGAAATTGGACGCGGCAAAGACGGCGCACGTTCACTCACGCGTGAGCAAGCTGCCGATTTGTTAGGCCAAGTGCTGGACGCTCAAGTGACTGACCTTGAAGTTGGTGCGTTTTGTTTGGCCATGCGCATCAAAGGCGAAACGCCAGAAGAAATGGCTGGCTTTTTGGATGCTGTTCATTTGCGTTTGACTGCCCTGCCCGCGTTTGACCAACAAACCACCGTCGTCATTCCTTGCTACAACGGCGCCAGAAAACTGCCTGCGCTTGCCCCTCTGCTTGCTATGCTTTTATGCCAGCAAGGTGTGCGCGTCTGCTTGCACGGCACACCCACTGAAAGCCGTCGAACCACATCGTTTGAAGTACTCGAAGTCCTGGGGTACAAGTGCCTTTCGAACGTGGATCAAGCGCACACCGGTTTGAATTTGGTGCCCACCGAAGTTTTATGCCCCGCCTTGAAAAAGTTGCTTGATGTTCGCCGCGTGGTCAATTTGCGCAATCCCGCTCACAGCTTGGTCAAGCTCATGAACCCATGCCAAGGGCCAGCGCTCATTGTGAGCAGCTACACCCACCCTGAGTATGCCGTCTCCATGGCACAGACTTTCAAATTGACGCAGGCCAGCGCCTTCTTACTCAGAGGCACCGAAGGAGAACCTGTGGCAGATGCACGACGCACACCCCAAATGGATTTATTTCAAAACGGCGGGATGCACATCGTGCAATTGGCGCAGCCCGGTGCGCTGGCCAGTCTTCCAGATTTACCCGAGCCCAACGCAGCAGATACAGCCGCCTACATTCAAGACGTTTTGAAGCAAAAACGTGCCGTCCCCGAGCCCATTGCGCTTCAAGTTCAACATATTTTGCAGGCCTTGAAATCACCATGAGCCAAAACGATTCAAACCTCACTCGCCCCTCTGCCCTCGGCACTTGTACTTTGGTGGGCGCAGGCCCTGGCGACCCAGAGTTACTCACAATCAAAGCCGTCAAGGCCATTCAAGCCGCTACTGTTTTGCTGGTTGATGATTTGGTCAATGAACAGATATTGGAACACGCATCCCCCTCAGCTCGCATTGTTCATGTTGGCAAGCGAGGGGGTTGTAAAAGCACACCGCAAGCCTTCATTCATCAACTCATGGTCAATGCGGTTCGAGATGGTGAAAACGTGGTGCGCCTCAAAGGAGGCGACCCCTTCATTTTCGGACGAGGTGGTGAGGAAACACAACACTTGCGCGAGGCTGGTATTGAGGTGTGCATCATCAATGGCATCACATCGGGGCTGGCTGCCATGACCAGTTTGGGCGCGCCCCTGACACACCGAGAGCATGCCCATGGCGTGGTGTTTGTCACCGGCCACGCCAAACCTGGCGACCAGGGCACTGACTGGCGTCAATTGGCAGCGACTGCGCGCGATGCCAAACTCACTTTGGTCATTTACATGGGTGTGCGCGGTGCCGAGTCCATTCAGAACGAATTGCTAACAGGACTGCCTGGCAATACACCTGTGGCTATCATAGAAAATGCTTCATTGCCGCATCAGCGTCAGGCTTTAACGCAATTGAACCAACTCACCCTAACTCTCCAAGAAACAGGCCTTCAAAGCCCCAGTATCTTGGTGGTGGGGGATGTGGTGAAAGCCTGCACCCAAATTTTCCAAATCGATCAAAACGACCTAACTGCCCCTACACTCCCACTGCATGCAAACATGTGATGTGGTCATTGTGGGCGCCGGTGCAGCCGGCCTTTTTTGTGCAGGCGTGGCTGGGCAGCTTGGACTGTCAGTGATGCTGCTCGATCACAGCAGCAAAGTGGCTGAGAAAATTCGCATTTCAGGCGGTGGCCGTTGCAATTTCACCAACCGCTTGATAGACGCGAGCGCGCCCCACAAGCATTTTTTAAGCGAGAACCCCCACTTTTGCAGAAGTGCTTTGTCTCGTTACACAGCCCAAGACTTCATCGATTTGATGCGGTCCTATGACATTGCTTTTCACGAAAAACACAAGGGTCAATTGTTTTGCGATCGGTCGGCTGAAGACTTGATCCAAATGTTACTCCAAGAATGCGCCAAAGGCGGCGTCAAACGACTGCACGGATGTGCTGTTCAGGCCATAGCCACCGAAGGTTCTGGCTTCAAAGTGCAAACCGCCCAAGGTGAAGTGCAAGCTGGGTCCGTGGTCATTGCCACTGGCGGCCTGTCGATTCCCCAAATTGGCGCAACCGATTTTGGCTATCGCATTGCAGAGCAGTTTGGCTTGCGCTTGATTGCACGGCGCCCTGGCTTGGTGCCACTGACCTTTGATGGCGCAGAGTGGGCGCCCTATGCCAGTTTGGCGGGGCTGTCTTTGCCCGTGAGTATCGAAACTGGGGCCAAAAAGGCTCGCATGAGTTTTGACGAGGATCTCTTGTTCACACACCGCGGCTTGTCAGGCCCAGCCATATTGCAAATTTCCAGCTATTGGCGCGAAGGTCAGCCCCTTCATTTGAATCTGGCGCCGCAAGAGGACATCGAAGGCTCGCTGATGCAAGCCAAAGTCAGGTCGAAAAAACTCATTGCCAACGAGTTGGGCGCTTGGGTGCCGCACCGGCTGGCAGATGCCTGGGTGGCCCAAGACCCCCAATGGCAGCGCCCAGTGGCCGAAGCCAGCGACAAAGCTTTGGTGCAATTGGCCCAAAAACTCAGCCACTGGCCCCTGACCCCCAATGGCAGCGAGGGCTACAAAAAGGCGGAAGTCACCATGGGTGGGGTCGATACCCGCGATTTGTCGTCGCAAACCATGGAATCCAAGCAGCCGGGCCTTTATTTCATTGGAGAAGTAGTGGATGTGACCGGGTGGCTGGGCGGCTACAACTTCCAGTGGGCTTGGGCCAGCGCCTTTGCCTGCGCCCAAGCCCTGAAACAAAAACAGGAAATTGCCCTTTAAACGGCCCCAAACAGCCCAAAACTTAGGGCTATAATCTCAGGCTTTGCTGGCAATCCTCCGTCTGCCAAATACTAGTTCGTGACGGGGAACCCGCCGAAACTGCTTGTAAGGGCTCGATCTTCCCTCTCAATGTCAGTCGGCATAATTTGGAAACTTTGATATCCATGACCACCATTCGCGTGAAAGAAAACGAGCCGTTTGACGTAGCACTTCGCCGCTTCAAGCGCACCATTGAAAAACTCGGTCTGTTGACCGACTTGCGTGCCCGTGAGTTTTATGAAAAACCCACCACAGAACGCAAGCGCAAAAAAGCGGCTGCCGTCAAGCGCCACTACAAGCGCGTGCGCAGCATGCAATTGCCCAAGAAGATGTACTGATCTGCCTCGGCAGTCAGTTCGCTTCATTCAAAGCATCTTCTGATCCTTTGAATCTGCGAAGCCCTCAGGGGCCAAGCAAAAGCCCGCTGGAGGACGCTCAAGCGGGCTTTTTTATTCGACCTCACTTTCTGGAAACACCATTGGAAACACCATGAACCTCAAAGACCAAATCACAGAAGACATGAAAAACGCCATGCGCGCCAAGGACACTGCGCGCCTAGGCACCATCCGTTTGTTGTTGTCAGCGATGAAACAAAAAGAAGTCGATGAGCGTGTGGTGTTAGACGATGCAGCCGTTGTGGCCATCGTCGACAAACTGGTCAAGCAGCGCAAAGACTCTATTGCCGCTTTTGAATTGGCCGCACGCCAAGATTTAGTCGACATTGAAAAAGCCGAAATGCTGGTTTTGCAAACCTACTTGCCAGCCCGCATGTCAGCCGAAGAAGTAACTGCCGCCGTCCAAGCCATCGTGGCCTCCTTGGGCGCCAAAGGCCCTGGCGACATGGGCAAAGTGATGGGCGCCGTCAAAACCCAACTGGCTGGCAAAGCCGACATGGGCCAAGTCTCAGCCGCCGTCAAAGCCGCCCTCGCCGGCTAAACCCTTAATTGGGGTGATTTAATTGGGGTCAGATCAACATTAATTTCCAATCTAAAGGGCTAAAGGCAGAGGGGGGCTGAACGATTTCTGGTACTCCAGTATGAGGAAGCCCCCCTCTGCCTTTAGCCCTTTAGATTGACCAAATTAATGTTGATCTGACCCCAATTAAATCACCCCAATTAAATTTCAGCTGCCAGCGATCTTCATTCGGTTGATCAGCACTGATCCCAATGTTTTGGCGCCATAGTTGTAGTTGTCGGCGCCAATGGCCTCGATGCCTTTGAACATGGTTTTCAAATTGCCAGCTATGGTTATTTCTTGCACAGGGAAGACAATCTCACCGTTCTCTACCCAGAAGCCTGAAGCGCCTCGTGAATAGTCGCCTGTGACGTAATTCACGCCCTGCCCCATCAACTCAATGACAAACAAACCTGTGCCCAGTTTTTGGAGCATGGCTTTCAAATCGTCGCTTGAGCGCGTGAGCTTGGAAGACATCACTAAGTTGTGTGAGCCCCCCGCATTGCCTGTGGTTTTCATGCCGAGCTTGCGCGCAGAATAGGTGCTCAAGAAGTAGCCCTCGACGCGTCCGCCTGACACCACTTTGCGCTTCATGCCGCGCACACCTTCATCGTCAAAAGGCGAGCTGCCTTTGCCGCGCAACACATGCGGATCTTCCAAAATATCGATGTGCTTAGGGAAAACTTGCTTGCCCATCGAGTCTACTAAGAAGCTGGTTTTGCGATACAAAGAACCGCCGCTGACGGCCTGAACAAAACCACCCAAAAGGCCTGCTGCCACGGGCGACTCAAACAACACTGGGCATTCAATTGTGGGAATTTTGCGGCTGCCGAGTCGGCTCAGCGCACGCTCTGCAGCATATCGGCCGACAGACTCGGCAGATGCCATTTGATCTGCCGCGCGCATGGACGTGAACCAAGCATCACGCTGCATCTCAGCATTTTTGCCAGGCAACGATGCAATCGGTGCCACTGACATGCTGTGCCTTGAACTGGCATAGCCACCTCTAAAACCATGCGTATGGGCGCTAAAGAAATGACTTTGCTGCGCAGAGACGCCAGCGCCTTCGCTGTTGGTAATTCGGCGACTGGTTTTCAAGGCCGCTTCTTCGCAGGTCAATGCCAGCTTGGCTGCTTCTTCGCTGTTGATGGTCCAAGGGTGAAACAAGTCCAGCTCTGGCTGCACCTTGGCAATGTCCTCTTCATCAGGCAAACCGGCTGTAGGGTCTTCTGCTGTAAAACGTGCAATGTCAAAGGCGGCTTGCACTGTTTGCTGAATGGCCGCCTCCGAAAAGTCGGAGGTACTGGCATTGCCGCGGCGGTGTCCCACATACACTGTGACGCCCAAGGATTTGTCGCGATTGCGTTCAACGGTCTCTAGTTCGCCCTTGCGAACACTCACGCTCAAGCCACATCCTTCAGATGCTTCTGCGCCTGCATCGGTGGCGCCGATCTTTTTGGCGTGTTTCAGGGCAGAATCAACCAATCCCTCGAAATAGTTGCGGCTATAGCTGAAACCGTCGTTGGCGTGAGCGTTCAATGCTTGGGTGGATGCCTTGGTTTTTTTTGTCATGGGGGTCGGATTCTTCAAAACGGTCAATTCATTAAAATTCTAAGTGACGGCTATGATACTTGCCGTCCCCTACAAAGGTTTCAGCGCGCACATGTCCCGTAAATTCAAAAAAGGTTATTTTGTTCAAGGTCAATTTGTTGCTGAAGGCAGCGAGTTAGACCTTGAGCTTAAACGCGAACTCAAGGGCGGTAGCGATGAGCCTAGCCGTACCGAGCTAAAGCGTGAAAGCGATGAGCTTCAAAAATTGGGCGAAAGTTTGCTGACGCTGCGAGCCGACTTGATGGCCAAAGTGGATTTGCCAGAAAAACTGGTGGAAGCCGTGGCCGAAGCC
>JAPLPO010000172.1 GCA_026400155.1 Burkholderiales bacterium
ATAGCGCAATGTCCATGACAAAGCCTGCATGCCACCCAAACTGCCGCCCATCACGGCTGCCAAAGTTTGAATGCCCAAAGCATCTAGCAGCCTGGCCTGCGCATCGACCCAGTCTTCGACCGTGACAACCGGAAAATCGGCGCCATAAATTTCACCGGTTTCGGGGTGAGCGTGCATGGGGCCAGTAGAGCCAAAGCAAGAGCCCAGGTTGTTGACTCCAATGACAAAAAACCGATTGGTATCGACCGGCTTGCCGGGGCCAATCATGTTGTCCCACCAGCCTTCACTTTTGGCCTGACCCTCGTACACGCCAGCCACATGGTGCGATGCGTTGAGCGCATGGCAAATGAGAACAGCATTGGAGTTGTCGGCGTTGAGTTGGCCGTAAGTTTCGTAGGCCAAGTGATAGGCGCGGATGGCGGCGCCACTTTGCAAGGCAAGCGGCGCTTCAAAAAACATCGACTGAGGCGTGGCGATCAATGGCATGAAGGGGTTAACCCAAAAAAGCGGTTCGCTCAATTATCGGTGCATTAAAGCTTTGCGGGCGCAGCCTCATTGGCGATGACCTTTTGAGGTGCCTCAACAGGCGTTTCATGGTTTTTTGCACTTGAGGGACCGCCCCACAAGGCCAAGCCGCCTAGCACCGCAAACACCACCGCCGATATTCGGTGAACCCATTTGAGTGAAATTTTGCGAGTGATGGCGTCACCCAGCCAAACCACTGGGGCATTGGCCAGCATCATGCCAAGGGTGGTGCCTGTCACCACCCAAAACCAGCTGTTGAATTGAGCGGCCAACATCACGGTGGCCACTTGTGTTTTGTCGCCCATCTCGGCAATGAAGAAGGCCACCACGGTGGTTGCAAAAACGCCAAACCTGGGACCCTTGTCGTTAGCCTTATCGTCTAGCTTGTCTGGCACCAAAATCCAAACCGCCATGGCCAAAAAAGAGCCGCCCAGAACCCAGCGCAAAGCTTCTGGCCCAAGCTGGGTGGTGACCCAGCTGCCCAGCGCGCCAGCCAAGCCGTGGTTGACCAAGGTGGCGACCAAAATACCCAACACAATGGGCCAAGGTTTGCGAAATCGAGCCGCTAAAACCAGCGACAAAAGTTGAGTTTTGTCACCTATTTCAGCCAAGGCAACGATACCTGTCGAGACGAGAAAAGCTTCCATAGGCGCATCATAGCCAAGCCCCAGTTCTGGCTAGGCGTGGTTTTTGCTTGATTTTGGTGCGAAACGCACAAAAATAGTTTTTGTGCACCAAATTAATTCAAAAACAAGTAGAGATCAACATGGAAGCACTAAAACAGGGCGCGGATGCGCTCTTTATTTTGTTGGGTGGCGTCATGGTGCTGGCCATGCACGCTGGATTTGCCTTTTTAGAGTTGGGCACGGTGCGCAAGAAAAACCAGGTCAATGCCTTGGTCAAAATCTTGGTCGACTTTTCCGTGTCAACCGTGGTTTATTTTGTGGTGGGCTACAGCGTTGCCTATGGCACCAGCTTTTTTGTGGGCGCCGAGCAATTGGCCGCCAAAAATGGCTATGACTTGGTCAAATTCTTCTTTTTGCTGACCTTTGCAGCAGCCATTCCAGCCATTGTGTCTGGGGGCATTGCCGAGCGAGCCAAGTTTTGGCCGCAACTGATTGCCACGGCCTGCCTCGTGGGTTTTGTGTATCCCTTCTTCGAAGGCATTGTGTGGAACCAACACTTTGGTGTTCAAGCCTGGATCAAGGCTACAACAGGAGAAGAGTTTCATGACTTTGCGGGCTCTGTGGTGGTTCACGCCATGGGGGGCTGGATTGCTTTGCCAGCCGTGCTGCTGCTGGGCGCCCGTTACAACCGTTACCGCAAAGATGGCGCCATCTCTGCGCATCCCCCGTCCAACATTCCTTTCTTGGCTTTGGGCGCTTGGATTTTGATCGTGGGCTGGTTTGGTTTCAATGTGATGAGCGCACAAACACTCGACAAAATCTCAGGTTTAGTGGCCGTCAATTCTTTGATGGCCATGGTCGGCGGTACTTTGGCGGCTTTGTTGCTTGGCAAAAACGACCCTGGCTTTGTTCACAATGGTCCTTTGGCGGGCTTGGTGGCCGTGTGTGCAGGCTCTGACCTCATGCACCCCTTCGGCGCATTGGCCGTGGGTGCTGTGGCGGGGGCATTGTTTGTGGTCATGTTCACGCTCACGCAAAACAAATGGCAAATTGACGATGTGCTGGGAGTTTGGCCATTGCATGGTATTTGCGGCGCTTGGGGTGGGATTGCCGCAGGCATTTTTGGTTTGCAGTCATTTGGGGGTTTGGGTGGTGTGAGTTTCCAAGCCCAGTTGATTGGCACTTCATTGGGCGTGGCCTGGGCCTTGTTGGGCGGCACCTTGGTTTACGGGGTCTTGAAGCTGACCATGGGATTGAAGATGACACCCGAAGAGGAATACGAGGGCGCAGACCTGAGCGTTCACAAAATCAGCGCCACGCCTGACCGCGAAGCCAGCTGGTGAGCAGGCAAAATAATGAGACAAAAAAACGTCTAATCCCAAGTATTTAAAGGCCTTTCAGAGAATTAACTTGCCAAAGCCTTTGTTTTGTGGCCCATAATGTCTTAGCACACGTCCAAAGGCCGTGTGCCTAGTTCGCGGTGTACCGGTGTCAGTTTCGCTTCCTTCCGAGGTTTTTGGGTTTGTTGATGCGTTTTTGGGGCTCCATCGCTTTTGTTTCTGTGTTTAGAGGAGTCCCTTTCAATGGGCAAAAAACTATACGTCGGCAATCTGCCGTACTCGGTTCGTGACGGTGATTTAGAGCAGGCCTTCGGCCAGTTCGGTTCCGTAACCAGCGCTAAAGTCATGATGGAACGCGACACAGGTCGCTCCAAAGGCTTCGGCTTTGTGGAAATGGGTTCTGATGAAGAAGCTCAGTCTGCTATCAACGGCATGAATGGCCAGCCTTTGGGCGGTCGCAGTGTGGTTGTCAACGAAGCACGTCCCATGGAAGAGCGTCCTCCCCGTTCCGGTGGTGGTGGCTTTGGCGGCGGCGGCGGTCGTCGTGAAGGCGGCGGCGGTTATGGCGGTGGCGGTGGTGGCTACGGCGGCGGTGGCGGCGGTGGCGGCTACGGTGGTGGCGGTGGCGGTGGTCGTCGCGAAGGTGGCGGCGAGTCTGGTTTCCGCAGCCCTTACGGCTCTGGCCCTCGTGGCGGTGGCGGTGGCGGTAACGGTGGTGGCGGTCGTCGCGAAGGCGGCGGCGGTTATTAATCGCTCGCAATATCTGCGGACTCACACCTGAGGGTGTGTGTCAAAAAAGAAGCCCTGCATGCAGGGCTTTTTTCATGGCTGAATCTGGCGGGTCTTGCCTCAAATTCTCAATGGTTTGCGCGGTGTTTTCGAGGCTGATTTTTAAACAAGCGGTCAAACAAGGCATCGGGCAAGATGCGCAAAATGCGGGCTACCCACGCCATGGGAGTGGGGATCACTTGAAAGCTGACGCCTCTCTCAATGGCTTTGAAGGCTTCAGATGCAAAGTCGTCTGCGGTCATTAAAAAAGGCATGGGAAATTTATTTTTTTGGGTCAATGGCGTTTGAATATATCCAGGCGCCAAAGTGACCACTCGAAGCCCTTGCGACTTGAGTTCACCGCGCAGACTTTCGCAGTAACTGATGGCGGCGGCTTTGCTGGCGCAATAAGCAGCATGGCCTGGCATGCCGCGAATGCCGGCCACACTGGCGATGCCAACCAAGGTACCCACTTTTTGCGAGGGCGCCCGATTGGCAGCCTGAACTTTCATGGCCTCTAAAAAGGGGTGAAAGGTGGCGGCCATGCCCATCACATTGGTCTGCATCACCTCTTGCATGACCTCTAAATCTTCGCGCTCTTGTGTGTCCATGCCGATGCTGATGCCCGCATTGGCAATCACCACGGTGGGCACACCTTGCGCAGCCATGCAAGCCTTGGCTGCGGCAATGATGCTGTTGGCATCGCTCACATCGGCGCCATAGCACTGGGCTCCTTCAACGGGAATGCCATGGTCATCAAGCCAAGCCTGCATGTCCGCAACTCGGCGAGCCACAAGGGCCAGCCGCCAGCCGGCTTGATGGTATCGAAGCGCAAGTGCTTGACCAATGCCACTGGAGGCACCCGTGATGAAAACCAAAGGGCGCATGAATGTCTTTCTAATGGGATGGGTGTTGAATCAACGGCGATCAGCGCTTGTCGGGGTGAACCACGCCGCGGACTTTGCCGCTCAATTCGTAGTCACCCGTTTTGCTGTTCATTTTCATGGCTTGGGCAGAAAATGCATTTGAACCACGCCGAATTTCGATGGGCACATCGCTCACCAAGCGCTCTTCATCCAAGTAGGCCTTGATTTCTTGACTCCGCATTTCTGTGGGCGTTTGCAGACCTTTGGAGGCGCTCGGGATTTGTTTGATTTGAACGTTGCCTGACAAGGTGATCAAGCTGCCATCGCCTTTGGCAAGCGCTCGGTCAGCCGAAGCATTGACGCGCTGGCCTTCCAAACTTTGTCCACGCAATTGCACATTGCGGATGTCTAAGGTATCGGTGTCGGGGAAATGTTGAGCCTGATCGCCACTGAGCTCGCGCAACAAGCGGCCCTGGCTGTCAAACGACTTGACTGAAAAACTCTTTAAGTAATAGTCTGGTTCTTGGCGGACTGGTTTGGGTGCAACATCATTGAAGATTGTTGGCAGACTGCGGACCAGCCACCAACTGCCCAGAGCAAAAATAGCCATGAGCACTGCCGGCAAGTAAAGGGCAAAGCGATCAATGGCAAGCCTCAATCGGTTCATCATGCGGCCGATGACGTTCCAACACGTGAAAGCAATTGTGCGTAGTGACCACTTGCAACCACCAACAAATCACAAAAATCTCGCACAGCGCCAGATCCACCGGGGCGAATTGTGACAAAGTGCGCCAAGGCCAATGCTTGTGCATGGGCGTTGAGGGGCGCACAGGCCATGGCTGCCCGTTGCATCATGGGCAGGTCGGGCCAATCATCGCCCATGGCACCAGCTTGATGCCAACCCAAGCCAAGTTGCTTTAAAAAATCTTCAGCAGCAGGCAGCTTGTCTTCTGTGCCAAACCGAGCATGCTCAATGCCCAGCGCTTTGAGCCTCACTCGAAGCGGCACTGAGTCACGGCCTGTGATGATCACGGGGGTGATGCCTGCCTGCTTTAACAGCTTGAGGCCGTGCCCATCCAAGGTGTTGAACCGCTTCAGTGTTTCGCCATGCTCAGAAAAGAACAGGCCGCCATCGGTTAGCACACCGTCCACATCAAAAAAGACCACTTTGATGCCCTGTGCTTGCAGTAGCAGTTCGGGCGCAAATTGCAAGGCAGGCTGAATGGTTTGCATGGTGTGGCGTTCGAGTGCGGTGACGGTAAAAAGTAGGTGCCAGTGGCTCAGATGACCTTGGCGCGCATCAAGTCATTGCTGTTGAGTGCGCCGCACAAAGTGCCAGACGCATTCACCACCAAAACGCTGGTGATTTTGAATTGTTCCATGAGCTCTGCAGCCTCAACAGCCAAAGCATCTTGTTGCACGGTTCGGGGCTTGCCGTGCATCACATCTTTGGCCTGAAGGGCTCGCAGGTCAACCCCTTTTTCTATCAGGCGCCTTAGATCGCCATCGGTGAAGATGCCAAGGACTTGGTGATTGGCATCCACAATGGCCGATGCGCCCAAACCTTTGTGGCTCATTTCGCGCATGAGATCTGAAAAGCTGGCTTCAGGTAAAACA
>JAPLPO010000014.1 GCA_026400155.1 Burkholderiales bacterium
CGCATCCATGCGGGCTCACCACACAAGTCAACGTAGTCAACGCCCGATTCGGCGCAAGCTTTGACCATCTCGTTGCCATACAGCTGGTAGGGCCCCACTGCTGAAATGACCAAGCGGGTTTTGGACATGAGAGATTTCAAAGATGCTTCGTCGCTGCTTTCAATCACCACCAAGGGGGTAGAGGCAGGTGCGCCAATTTCGTCACGGACTGCTTGCAGTTTTTCTAAACTGCGGCCACCCATGGCCCATGTGAGGCCAGTGTCTGAGCGGGTGAGTAAATACTCGGCAATGAGGCGTCCGGTAAAGCCAGTGGCGCCGTGCACCACGATGTCGAATTGTTTGGTCATCTTGAAAATCTTTCTGAAGGCTGCAGAGCATAAAACACGCTGGCTTGAAGTCCAGTTGCATGGGTGTAGGTTGAAATTATGAGCGCTTTCAGCTTATTTAAGAGAGAGAGCTTGATTTAAGTCATGTGATTTTGCAGTTGTAAGGATCACACTGCCTCCATTGATCACGCAAAGACTCCCATGAAAAATATACTGCCCCTAGACCGTTTTCTCCGCCTCTTATTGGCCATTGTGCTGTTTGAGGCCGCTTATTTCTGGCTCAGCGGTACGCCGCAAATACTGGCTTATGGGGTGGGCGCTGTCATGCTTCTCACGGCGGCAAGCCGCATTTGTCCCATTTACAAAGTGATAGGTGTGGGAGGCAGTGATGCAGCCTGCAGCTTGCAGCCATCACTTTGGATGCGTGTTGTTGCTGTATTGGCTTTGTTAGCTGCCATTGTGGGAGGTTGCTATGGCAGCGACTTTCTAACAAGAAAAATCTTCTTGGAAGACTTCAATGCCATGAACCATTTTTACAAGCAAACCTTGTTTCTCACAGGCAAAGGCGAGCGTGAAAAAGCAATCGCCAATTACGACCAATGGGTGCCGGCGTTTGAAAAATTCCAAAACAAATACAGCACTTATCGCCCCTATACCTTGCGCAACGATGCGCAATTTTCTGCCGACCTTGTGCAAGTGAAAGGCATGATGCAGGCGGTGAAAGAGGGCGTGAAAACGGGTGATTTACAGCAAGCTCACTTAGATTTAGAAAAAGTCCGTCCTGTTTTTCAGCAACTCTTTAAGCGCAATGGATTTTCAATGTTGGCGGTGGCCTTGGTAGATTTTCATGACTCGATGGAGTTGATACTCGACACGGCAAACGACAAAAACGCCGAAAAAACCATGGCTTTGTATGAGCAAGTTAGCACCAAGTTGCAGGCCATCGAGGCCGAGCTAAACGATTCAGAAATTCAGGACATTCGAGCCCATTTAGATGCCTTGAACACGCTTGCCAAAGAAGGCAAAGTAGATGCCATGCCACCCCAAAGCGATAAGCTCAAAACAAGTTTTGTGAAAGTCTATTTGAAGCGTGGTTGAAGCGTGGTTGAAGTTGAATGGGTGTGTAAATAACCAGAGACCTAATTCAACCCATATTGCAAGCCAATGCCAATCAGCCCGCACACCCCAATGACATGCATCACGTTGAGCTTGAATTTGAGCAGTGCCACGGCCGCAGCCACTGCAATGATGGCCGAGGGCACATCGATGGTGCCACTCAGGCCTTGAGGCCACAACGTGTGATGGCCAAAGAACAAGGCCAAATTCACAATCACGCCCACCACGGCTGCAGTGATTGCTGTCAAGGGTGCGGTGAACTTCAAATCGTTGTGCGTACTTTCCACCACCGGCCCGCCTGCCAAAATAAAAATAAACGACGGTAAAAACGTGAACCATGTGACCAGCGCGGCCGCCAAAGCACCCGCTAAAAACAAACTGTCAGGGCCCAACACGGCTTTGGCATAGCCCCCTACAAATCCCACAAACGCCACCACCATGATGAGCGGCCCAGGCGTGGTTTCACCCAAAGCCAAGCCATCGATCATTTGAGTGGCCGTGATCCAAGCAAACTGCTCAACCGCGCCTTGGTACACATAAGGCAATACGGCATAGGCGCCGCCAAAGGTCAGTAGTGCCGCTTTGGTAAAGAACCAGCTCATTTGGGTGTAGGTGTGATCCCATCCGTTTTGAAGCACCAAGTAAGTCATGGGCAAGGCCCACAACAGCGCACCAGCAAACAACACTTGCCACAAACTCTGCCAATGAAATACAGCATGTGCAGGAGTGGGCGTGTCATCGTCTATGAGGGCTACACCATGGGTAGCCTGCGTTGCGGAGTGTGCGCCTGCCGCACTAAATGATGCAGGCGACATGCGCCCTCCTAAGAAACCAATGGCGGCTGCCGCCAGAATGATGATTGGAAAAGGCACCTTGAGTGCAAAGATGGCAACAAAGCTGGCCGCTGCAATGCCCACTAGCAAATTGTTTTTAAGGGTGCGCGAGCCAATGCGATAGGCTGCTTGAATGACAATGGCTGTGACGGCAGGCTTGATGCCATAAAAAAAGCCGGCCACCCAGGCCACTTGGCCGTAGGCAATGTAAATCCAAGAAAGCGCAATCAAGAGGAACAGGGAAGGCAGCACAAACAAAACACCCGCCACAATGCCGCCCCGTGTTTTGTGCATCAACCAGCCAATGTAGGTGGCCAATTGCTGTGCTTCTGGCCCTGGCAACACCATGCAATAGTTGAGCGCATGAAGGAAACGTTTTTCAGACAACCAGCGCCTTCTAACGACCAACTCCTCATGCATGATGGCAATCTGTCCCGCTGGACCTCCAAAGCTGATGAAGCCCAACTTGAACCAAAAAAGCAGTGCCTGCCAAAAGCTGACGGGCGGTGGTTGATCAGTTGGGAGAGGCGGTAAGTTGGGCGCAGGCGAAGTCATGGACGTCAAAGACGAGGGGCTGATGACAAGCCCCATGATGCCATAACAAGACTTGCGTTGACTTTGGCTTTTTTACTGAACTTTGGCTTGTTGCCGAAGCGTTTTCAGCCGTGCATCCAACGCAAGTCTGCTCACAATACCAACCAACTGCTGCTTGGTGTCTGCAAAAGAGGGCGCCTTGAAAGCCCTGATGTCTTCCACTTGCAGCACATGCCAACCCGCATCCGACTTGATGGGTTTGGCGACCAGCTTGCCCTTGCCAGCAGCCTTGACTGAGTCTGCCAAGGCTGGTGAAAGGTCTGCAGCATTGACCCAGTCTGTGAGGCCGCCACGCTCGCGGCTTTGTGGATCTTGTGAGTATTCTTTAGACAAATCGGCAATCTTGGCGCCAGCCTGAATTTTCTCAAACAAAAGTTTGGCAGTGGCTTCCTGTGCCACAAGCAAATGGCGGATGAGGTAATCTTTATCGCCTGTGCGAGCAATCTGCCGATCGTATTCGGCCTTCAGATCCTCTTCCTTTGGCGGTGATTCACCCAAGACTTGCTGTTGCCAAGCTTGGGCCAAAATATTTTGTTGCGCCAGCTCAGTTTGTGCCATGAGAAGCGGGTTGGCATCCAGCTTGGCTTTGCGCGCCTCTTGCGCCATCAGCGCTTGGTTAATCAGCGCTTCCCGAACAGCTTGGCGAAGTTCCATCGAGTCGCTGGCGCCACGCGCAAATTGCTCACGCAGCAAAATTTCGGCAAGTCCGTTTGACTGAGCTTGGCCATTGACCGTCACATAGGGCTTGGTAAGCGATGCAGCCGCGTCTTGTGCGTGGATGCTGGGGCTCACAGTTAGGAGCCAAATTGCACATGCCAGAGAACTTGATGTCAGTTGCAATTGCGGTCGCATGAAATATTCCTTATTTTTACAAAGCTTGATAGTCTGAATTATGGGAAGGTTTTCGATTCAGAAATCTGAATGATCGTAGACTTGCCATCCACAGTCACCACCACCGACAGCGGGAATGCGCCAGTGGGTACAGCTGTGGTCACCAGTGTTTGAGTGGCTGCGTCGTAGCGAATCCATGATGGCAAGGGCTCGTTGTTGGGTAAGGTCACTTTCACGGAAGCGCTTGCAGCATTGGATGTCAGTACTTGCTCTGGCAATGCAATGACCAGTCCGGTGCCTGCGGTTGCAGTACCCGAGGGCACCAACACAGCTACCAAGCCATTGACTTGCGTTGTAGGTGAGCTGATGGTGTTAACCACCACACCCGAGCTAGAGCCGATAGACACACTGCTGGCAGAAGCACTGCTAGAAGAAGCGCTACTTTCTGGTGCTACTGTGGCGCTAGCCGCAAACAGCGTCAAGGTAGGTGGCGCATAAATGTTGTTAGAAGCAGAAGGTGCTTCGGGCGGCAGCACTGCCACAGCTTGAGCCCGAATCTCGCCGGTTTGGTCTGGCACCAGGGTGACTGTGTAGTTTCTGCCCTGATTGCCGTCAGAGATTTGATAACCCGCCTGAACGGTTAAGGTTTTGCCGGTGCCTGGATTCACGTCTGAATAAGCTTCAACCAAATTCGACACCGTGTCTGATCCCTTAAGGCCGCTTACAGTGGGAATGGCCTGCGCATCGGTTTTGCCATCAAAGTTCTTGGTATTGGTTGAAGCTGTCAGCGTTAAAGCTGCTTTGTTGACGGTGTGTGTACTAGGCACATAAGTGAAGTCATAGTTGCTAGCAGTACCGGTGCTCAAAGCTGCAGCACTTGGGGTTACCGTGAAGGTGCCAGTGTTGGCAGGCCCGTTAGAACTAGGCGTTTGCGTCAATGAGCCCACAGCATCATTGCCAACCATGGTGCTGGTGGTAAAGCTGGTACCACCGGCCAAGGATGCATAAGTACTGACGCCGTCATAAGTGGTTGTGCGGTCCGTGTTGGTCACTGTGACAGGCTTGGGACTGATCACCAAGTTGGCATTTGTAATGACAGGTGTGTTGTAGTTCGCTAAAGCTGCGCCAGAAACATTCAGGGCCGAGGTGTAAGTTCCTGCGTTAGTGCCAGTCGCTTGACCAGTGACTGTGAAGGTCTCTCCGTTCAATGCAGTTGTTGTGTAGCTACCGGTGAAAGCATTACCGTTGTACACATTACCAATCAGGCTAGGCGTTGCGCTGACGCTCAAGTTGGCTTTGTCTATGGTGTGTGTGCTTGGCACATAGCTGAAGCTGTAATTGCTAGCGGTGCCGGTACTAAGAACGGCAGTGCTTGGCGTAACAGTAAATGTTCCTGCCTGCGCAGTACCAGAGGAAACACCACTAAAGCCTGATGGTGTTTGAGTCACTGTAGCCACAGCATCTGAGCCCACCATGGCGCCTACGGTGAAGGCGGTACCAGAAGTCAGCGAGTTGTAGTTGGTCACGCCGTCATAAGTGGTGGTGCGATCAGTGTTGGTCACTGTCACAGGCTTAGGAATGATGACCAAGTTGGCATCTGTGATGACTGGCGTGTTGTAGTTTGACAGTGCTGAG
>JAPLPO010000208.1 GCA_026400155.1 Burkholderiales bacterium
ATTTCTTGCAGCACATCGTCCACTTGGTGAATGGCGGGCCGCACTTCAACTTCGGGATCGACCAAGCCTGTGGGCCTGACCAATTGCTCTACCACTTTGCCTGCATGTGTAATTTCGTAATTGGCGGGCGTGGCAGACACAAAAATGCACTGGCGCATTTTGGTCTCAAACTCTTCAAATTTAAGAGGCCGGTTGTCTAGCGCACTGGGCAGCCGAAAGCCATATTCCACTAAGGTGGTTTTGCGCGCCCGGTCTCCGTTGTACATGGCATTGAGCTGGCCAATCATTTGGTGGCTCTCGTCCAAAAACATGATGGAATCGATTGGCATGTAATCGGTCAAGGTACTGGGCGCCGCACCAGGTTCTGCGCCAGATAAATGGCGCGTGTAGTTTTCAATGCCCTTGCAGTGCCCCACTTCGCTCAGCATTTCGAGGTCAAAACGGGTGCGTTGCTCCAAGCGCTGAGCCTCCACCAATTTACCCATGCCCACCAACTCTTTGAGTCGTTCTGCCAATTCAACTTTGATGGTTTCAACAGCTGCCAACACTTTGTCGCGGGGCGTCACATAGTGGCTCGAGGGGTAGACCGTGAAGCGCGGGATTTTTTGACGAATACGCCCCGTCAATGGATCAAACAACTGCAGGCTTTCCACTTCATCGTCAAACAACTCAATGCGCACGGCCAGCTCGGAATGTTCAGCTGGAAACACATCGATGGTATCGCCTCGAACTCGAAACTTACCGCGACTGAAGTCTTGGTCATTGCGTTGATACTGCATGCGAATGAGTTGTGAGATCACATCACGCTGACCCACCTTGTCGCCCGTGCGCAGCGTCATGATCATGCGGTGATAACTTTCGGGCTCGCCAATGCCGTAAATGGCCGACACTGTGGCCACAATGACCACATCGCGCCGTTCCATCAAACTCTTGGTGCACGACAAACGCATTTGCTCAATGTGCTCATTGATGGCCGAATCTTTTTCAATGAACAAGTCGCGCTGTGGCACATAAGCTTCAGGCTGGTAGTAGTCGTAGTAACTGACGAAATACTCAACCGCATTTTTGGGGAAAAACTCCCGAAATTCCGAGTACAACTGCGCCGCCAAGGTTTTGTTGGGCGCAAACACAATGGCAGGCTTGCCCATTTGGGCAATGACATTGGCCATGGTGAAGGTTTTGCCCGAACCCGTGACGCCCAGTAAAGTTTGAAACACCTCACCATCGTTCAAACCCTCCACCAAGCCTTCGATGGCCGTGGGTTGATCGCCGGCAGGCGGATAAGGCTGGTAGAGCTCGAAGGGTGAACCTTCGTATTGCACAAACCGACCCTCTGGTGCCACAAACGGAACCGACTCGAGAACGACTTCAGGGGTGACGGGTAATACGGCCATGGAACTTCTTGAGATGTGTCAATTGGGGTCAAAAATGGGGGAAAGAGCCGTTAAAATTAGGGGCAACCCTAAAGCCTAACCTAGGTTTTGGGTTTCTGCCAGTTAGAAACAGTTTTTCATAACCTCCCACAAGGACTTTTTTTCATGTCTCTGTTTACCGCCGTCGAAATGGCCCCCCGTGATCCTATTTTGGGTTTGAACGAACAATTTGCAGCCGACACCAACCCCCACAAAGTGAACTTGGGCGTGGTTGTTTATTTCGACGACAACGGCAAACTCCCCCTTCTTCAATGCGTGCAAGCTGCCGAAAAAGCCATGATGGACAAGCCCAGCGCCCGCGGCTACTTGCCCATTGATGGCATTGCCGCCTACGACGCCGCGGTCAAAAGTTTGGTGTTCGGTGCAGACAGCGAGCCCGTTAGCTCGGGCCGCGTGGCCACAGTCCAAGGCATTGGCGGAACGGGCGGCCTCAAAATTGGCGCAGACTTTTTGAAAAAGCTCAGTCCCAACGCCAAAGTTTTAATCTCTGACCCCAGCTGGGAAAATCACCGGGCTCTGTTTGCCAATGCCGGCTTCCAAGTTGACTCTTATGCTTACTACGATGCCGAAAAACGTGGCGTCAATTTTGAGGGCATGTTGGCCAGCCTGAATGCAGCTGCCGCTGGCACCATTGTGGTGTTGCATGCTTGCTGCCACAACCCGACTGGCTATGACATCACTGCGGCCCAATGGGATCAAGTGATTGCCGCTGTGAAAGGCAAAAACCTCACTGCCTTTTTAGACATGGCCTACCAAGGCTTTGGTTATGGCATTGCAGAAGACGGCGCCGTGATTGGCAAGTTTGTGGCCGCTGGCCTTAACTTTTTTGTGTCCACATCATTTTCGAAGAGCTTTAGTCTTTACGGCGAGCGCGTCGGTGCTTTGTCGGTGGTCTGCGCAGACAAGGAAGAATGCAGCCGCGTTTTGAGCCAATTGAAAATTGTCATTCGAACCAACTACTCCAACCCACACATTCACGGCGGTGCAGTGGTGGCGGCTGTGTTGGCCAACCCAGAATGGCGTGCTACTTGGGAAAAAGAACTGGGCGAAATGCGAGTTCGAATCAAGGCCATGCGGCAAAAGCTGGTCGATGGCCTCAAAGCGGCAGGGGTCAAGCAAGACATGAGTTTTATCACCAGCCAAATTGGCATGTTCAGCTACTCAGGCCTTAGCAAAGACCAAATGGTGCGTTTGCGCTCTGAATTTGGCGTCTATGGCACTGACACGGGTCGCATGTGCGTGGCCGCCCTGAACAGCAAAAACATTGACTATGTGTGCCAAGCCATTGCCAAAGTTGTCTAAATTTAAGGACACCGTATATGGAGTTGGTGTCACTTATGTGAATTAAATTAGGTGCGCGACTCCACTTTGCTAGCACCACAACTGCTATATTGCTGCAGTGCAATAAATTAAAGGGTTTCAAGTCATGCTTTACCAAATCTACGAAACTCAACGCTC
>JAPLPO010000087.1:0-2524 GCA_026400155.1 Burkholderiales bacterium
TATTTTGTGTATATTTTTTGACAATTCGATGACTTTTTCAAAAGAGCCTGATTATCTGGGATGAAATCATTTTTCTGACACATTTTTGTCACAAACAATCGCTACATTGCAGATTGTTTTCCTTTGTGTTCAATCAATCAATGAGGTAATTGCAATGAAATTGAAGAGTTTTGTGATGTCCCTAGGCCTTTCTGTCGCAGCCGCCACCACATGGGCAGCCGACATCACTGGCGCAGGTGCCACTTTCCCTTTCCCCATTTATGCCAAGTGGGCTGAAGCCTACAAAAAAGAAACTGGCATTGGCTTGAACTACCAATCGATTGGTTCTTCAGGTGGTATTCGTCAAATTCGTGCCAAAACAGTTGCTTTTGGTGCTACAGATGCACCCGTGCCTGGTGCCGAACTTGACAAAGACGCCATGGTTCAATTCCCAGCCATCATTGGCGGCACAGTTCCAATTTTCAACCTTGACGGATTCAACAAGGGTGATTTGCGCATCACCGGTCCCGTTTTGGCTGAAATGTTCATGGGCAAAATCAGCAAGTGGAACGACCCCAAAATTGCTGCTTTGAACCCTGGCAAAAAACTGCCTGACATGGCCATCACGGTTGTTCACCGTGCAGATGGTTCTGGCACAACCTTCAACTGGACTGACTATTTGTCAACCGTTAGCAAAGACTGGCTCGACACAGTGGGCCGCGGTGCCGCTGTGAAATGGCCAGCTCCAACATCTGTTGGTGGCAAGGGTAACGAAGGCGTTGCAGCCAACGTCACACGCACCAAGGGTTCTTTGGGTTACGTTGAGTATGCATACGCCAAGCGCAACAACATCGCTGTGATGGCCTTGCAAAACAGAAACGGCAACTACGTCATGCCCGACGACATCACATTCCGCGCTGCAGCTGCTGGTGCCGACTGGTTTAGCGTGCCAGGCATGGGCTTGTCAATTGTGAACCAGCCAGGTGCTGACGCCTACCCTGTGACCACAGCGTCTTTCATCTTGATGTACAAGCAACCAGTTGACAAAGCACAATCTGTTGATGTGTTGAAGTTTTTTGATTGGGCATTTAAAAATGGCAAGCAAATGGCACTTGACCTGGAATATGTGCCCTTGCCAGACAACTTGACTCAGCAAATTCGCGACCGTGTTTGGACGCAAATCAATACAAAATAATTTTGTACAGTTGATTGAACAGGTGCCACCGCTTTCCAAAAGTAAGCGGTGGCCTGTGTCTTTTAAAATCCCCCTGTTGAACTAGTCGTCCTAGTTGATAAACAAGAGCCATATGAACACGACTTCAGATCATTCCCAGCAGAACTCCAAATCGGCCGTTTTGGCGGTTGCCAAGAGGCAGCTGGTGCAAGATGCGCTTTTTCACAGAGTCACGCAACTCTTTTCGTTGGTTGTGCTTGTTGCGTTGTTGGGCATCATTATTTCTTTGTTTGTCAATGCGCTGCCAACCTTCTCTAAGTTTGGCTTCAAGTTCTTGTGGTACGTCGAATGGGACATCATCAAGGGTGAGTTTGGCGCTGCTATTTCTATTGTTGGAACCATTTTAAGTGCCGGCATTGCCATGATTTTGGCTGTGCCTTTGGCTTTTGGTATTGCTGTTTTCTTAACCGAGACCTGCCCCGTTTGGCTGCGCAGACCTCTTGGTACTGCTGTTGAACTGCTGGCTGCCGTACCTTCCATCATCTACGGCATGTTTGGCCTGTTTGTCTTCGCTCCCGTTTTTTCTGAATTCATGCAAGTGCCATTGCAATCTGTATTAAATGGCATGCCCATTGTGGGTTGGCTCTTTGGTGGCGCTACAAACGGCCTTGGCATCATGGCTGCAGGCATTATTTTGGCGTTCATGGTGCTGCCTTTTGTGGCGGCCGTGATGCGCGATGTTTTTGAAATCACCCCCGTTATCTTGCGCGAGTCTGCATATGGTTTGGGTTGTACAACCTGGGAGGTTGTACGAAAAGTTGTTTTGCCCTACACGCAAAAAGGCGTAATTGGCGGGGTGATGTTGGGCTTGGGCCGTGCTCTGGGCGAAACCATGGCGGTTACCTTTGTCATTGGCAATGCAAATCGCTTGCCAACGTCTCTGTTTTCGCCAGGTACTTCTATCGCGTCTGTGCTGGCCAATGAGTTTGGCGAAGCTGAAGGCCTGCACTTCAACACACTGTTTGCTCTGGGCTTTTTACTTTTCTGCATTACTTTTATTGTGTTGAGTATTGCCAAGTGGTTGATCAACCGCACAGAAAAATCCAAAGGTCTCTAATTTTTGAGAACGAACTGATATGACCATGATTCAAAAAATGTCTGAAACCGGTTTGTACCGAAGCCGACAACGTGCCAACTTAATTGGCCTCACCTTGTCTATGTTCGCCATGTTTCTCGGTCTGGCGGCCTTGCTGTGGATTTTGTTTGTCTTGTTTTCCAATGGCTTTGCTGCCTTAGACATCACTCTTTTTACCAACGACACGCCTGCACCTGGCTCAGAAGGCGGCGGTATTCGCAATGCCATCGTAGGCA
>JAPLPO010000087.1:2556-5639 GCA_026400155.1 Burkholderiales bacterium
TGATGATCGTTGGCTTGTCTGTATTGGTCTCTACACCTTTGGGTGTGCTTGCAGGCATCTACCTCACTGAATATGGTGACACCAGCAAAACCGCTGAATTTACTCGCAACGTGACCGACATCATGTTGTCTGCACCCTCCATTGTGTTGGGTTTGTTTGTGTATGCCATTGCCGTTGCGCCAGCGGGGCACTTTTCTGGCTATGCAGGCAGCTTGGCACTTTCTCTGATTGCCATTCCCGTGGTCATGCGCACCACTGAGAACATGCTGCGTCTGGTGCCTGGCAGCTTGCGTGAAGCCGCTTTTGCACTGGGCGCGCCAAGATGGAAAGTTTCTTTGATGATCACTTTGCGGGCCGCAAAAAGTGGCGTTATCACGGGTGTGCTTTTGGCAATCGCTCGCATCAGTGGTGAAACTGCACCGCTTTTGTTTACCGCCCTCAACAACCAATTCTTCAGTACCAACATGGAAGCCCCCATGGCCAATCTGCCGGTGGTCATTTTCCAATTTGCCATGAGTCCCTATCAAAACTGGATTCAGTTGGCTTGGGGTGCAGCCCTTTTAATTACCCTAACGGTTCTTGTGCTCAATATTCTTGCGCGGGTATTTTTCCGCGAAAAAGTTAAAAGCTAATTGATTGAAAACAACCATGCCAAATACCAACAATACGAATCTCAAAAATGCGATTGAAATTCGCAACTTGAACTTTTACTACGGAACGTTCAAAGGCTTATCTGATGTCAATTTGAACATTGCCGAAAACAAAGTCACTGCTTTCATTGGCCCTTCAGGTTGCGGAAAATCAACGCTGCTGCGAACTTTGAATCGCATGTACAGTTTGTACCCAGGCCAACGTGCAGAGGGTCAAATCAATTTGTACGGTGAAGATATTCTGAGCAAAAGCCAAGACCTGAATTTGCTTCGTGCACAAGTAGGTATGGTTTTCCAAAAACCCACACCTTTCCCAATGTCCATTTATGACAACATTGCCTTTGGCGTTCGTCTGTATGAGAATCTCAGCCGCTCAGACATGGACGACCGTGTAGAGTGGGCTCTTACCAAGGCCGCTATTTTCAACGAGGTTAAAGACAAATTAGGGCAAAGCGGATTGTCTTTGTCTGGCGGACAGCAGCAGCGATTGTGCATTGCACGTTCTGTGGCCGTGAAGCCAAAAGTGATCTTGCTTGACGAGCCTACTTCGGCTCTGGATCCAATTTCTACAGCCAAAGTAGAAGAACTGGTGTCTGAACTCAAGGCTGATTACACTGTGGCCATTGTCACGCACAATATGCAGCAGGCTGCCCGTGTGTCAGACTTCACTGCCTACATGTACTTGGGTGAACTCATCGAATTTGGTGAAACTGACCAAATTTTCATGAAACCAGCGCGTCAAGAAACTGAAGACTATATTACTGGCCGATTTGGCTAAACAGGAAAACAATCATGGATAAGCATATCTCAAGCCAATTTGATGCAGAGTTGGCGAGTGTATCTAGCAGAGTTTTAGAGCTGGGTGGTTTGGTCGAGACGCAAATCAGGCATGCCGTTTTCTCTTTGTCTCAGTTCAATTCTGAAGTGGCAGACCAAGTTATTTCAACTGAAGCTCAGGTCAATGCCATGGAAGTTGAAATTGATCGTGATTTATCTTCCATCATTGCGCGTCGCCAGCCTACAGCCCGCGATTTGCGATTGCTGATTGCAATCTCCAAAATCACCGCCAATTTGGAGCGAGCAGGCGATGAGTCAGAGAAAATTGCACGCATGGTGAAATCTATCATCAACAGCGGCAGCGCACGCGCTTTGCCTTCCTCTGAACTTCGTATCGCTTCCGACTTGGCATCAGGCTTGTTGCGAAAAGCGCTCGACGCATTCGCTCGATTGGATGTGACAGAGGCCGTCTCGATCTTGAAAGAAGACGATCTGATTGACGCAGAGTTTGATGGCTTTGTGCGCAAATTGGTCACTTACATGATGGAAGACCCCCGCACTATTTCTGCCAGCCTGGACTTGCTGTTCATAGCCAAAGCCATTGAGCGTATTGGCGATCATTCCAAGAACATTGCAGAATTCGTCATCTATGTGGTTAAAGGTGCTGACGTTCGTCACATTGCTTTGGCCGATGTGGAGTCTGCTGTCCAATGAGAAGCCTACCGCGTATTTTGATTGTGGAGGATGAGCCTGCGATTGCTGAGTTGATCGCAGTCAATTTACGCCACAATGGTTTTCAACCCATCTGGGCCATGGACGGTGAAACTGCTCAAAAAGAGCTGGATGACGTTCTGCCGGATGTCATTTTGCTCGATTGGATGTTGCCCAAAGAGAGTGGTTTGTCGCTGGCTAAAAAGTGGCGTTCAGACAAGCGTTCGCAGCCAATCCCTATTTTGATGCTCACTGCCAGAGGCGACGAAGTAGACCGTGTAGCTGGCCTAGACGCAGGTGCTGATGATTACATTGTGAAGCCATTCTCGACCAAGGAACTGTTGGCTCGAATTCGAGCAGTGCTCAGAAGACGCGCGCCTGAACAATCAACAGGTCGCCTACAAACTGGTGAATTGGTTTTGGATGCAGACACTCACCGAGTGACTTTTCAAGATCAGGCTTTGAAGCTTGGGCCCACTGAATTTAAGTTGCTTCAATACTTCATGACGCACAAAGAACGTGTCCACAGCCGTGGGCAATTGCTTGACCGGGTATGGGGTGATCATGTCTTCATTGAAGAACGCACGGTGGATGTTCACGTCAAAAGACTTCGTGAAGCACTAGGCGGTGCTGGTAATATGGTGGAAACTGTTCGCGGAGCGGGTTATCGCTTCACAGAAATGACGCAAACTATCAATACTGCTGGCTAAATCAGTTAGTTTTCATTATGTTTCCTCGCACTCTGAGCCTGTTCTTTTGGATGGCTGTTGCTGCTGTTTCAGGCTATTGGCTGAATCCTGTATATGGGCACTTACTGGGTGCATCTTTCGTTTGTCTTTTCACGGTCCTCATTGATTTGTGGAAAGGCCAAAAAATCGCACTTTGGTTGCGTCATAACGACGTTCAAGATCCTCCCGAGATGGGCGGTATCTGGGGTGATCTGAT
>JAPLPO010000031.1 GCA_026400155.1 Burkholderiales bacterium
TCCTCGTGGACGTGCCTTGGGTGTCACCATGAGCCTGCCCGAGCGCGATCGCTACAGCTACGACAGCGAATACATGTTGAACCAAATCAGCATGTTGTTTGGCGGCCGCATTGCCGAAGAAGTGTTCATGAAACAAATGACCACGGGCGCCAGCAACGACTTTGAGCGCGCCACCCAAATTGCCCGCGACATGGTCATGCGTTATGGCATGACCACCGCCTTGGGCCCCATGGTTTACGCTGAAAACGAAGGCGAAGTGTTCTTGGGTCGTTCTGTCACCAAGACCACCAACATGTCTGAGTCCACCATGCAAAAGGTCGACGCCGAAGTGCGCCGCATTATCGATGAGCAGTACAGCTTGGCACGCCGTTTGATTGAAGAAAACAGCGACAAAATGCACGCCATGGCCAAGGCCTTGCTAGAGTGGGAAACCATTGATGTCACACAACTTGACGACATCATGGCTGGCCGCGAACCCAAAGCACCCAAAGATTGGACGCCCCGCATTCCACCTTCCGGCAGCGACGATGCAGGTGCGCCACCTGCCGTGAAAGTCGATCCCGAGCCCAACGCGGCTTGATATTCACCACACACGGGGCCTCGGCCCCGTTGTTCATTTTCAACGCCATGTCCCAGCCCATTTGGCAGACTTCCCGCTTCAAGCTTGACTTGTCTCAACCCAAGGTCATGGCCATTGTGAACCTCACACCCGACTCGTTCTCCGATGGGGGGCGCCACAGTGCACTGTCCTCGGCGCTAGAAAATGCACAAGCCCTGCTGGCGCAGGGCGCAGACATTTTGGACGTTGGCGGAGAGTCATCGCGCCCAGGGGCGGCGCCAGTGAGTCTGGAGGAGGAGCTGAGTCGTGTTCTGCCGTTTTTGCGGGAGGCCGTCACTTGGAACGTTCCCATTTCGATCGACACCTATAAAAGCGAGGTGATGCAAGCTGCATTGGACCTGGGGGTCGATATCGTCAACGACATCTGGGCTTTGCGGCAAGCAGGGGCTAGGCAAGTGGTGTCCCAACATGGGCAATGTGGTGTTTGCTTGATGCACATGCACCGAGATCCCCAAACCATGCTTGAGCAACCCATGACAGGCGATGTGCTTGAACCCATCAAAAATTTCTTGTCGCAGCAAGTCTCTGCCTTGATAGATGGTGGTGTTCAGGCCAACCGAATTGTTTTGGATCCTGGCGTTGGCTTTGGTAAAACATTGATTCAAAATTTAAGCCTGCTTCAGCGCCAGTCAGAGCTTTTGGCCTTGGGCTTTCCGCTGCTGGCGGGCTGGTCTCGCAAGGGTAGCTTGGGCAAAATCACGGCCATCCAGGGGCATGTTCCCGATGCGCATGACAGGGTGGGTGCCAGCGTGGCTGCCGCCCTCATTGCGGTTCAAAATGGCGCTTCCGTGGTGCGCGTTCACGATGTGAAAGAAACAGTGCAGGCTTTGCGTGTTTGGCAGGCTTTGAAGATTTAAAATCAAGCTTTCCTCAATCGATCCAAACAAGAACAACAACCATGACCCGAAAATATTTTGGAACCGATGGCATTCGAGGCACTGTTGGGCAAGCGCCCATCACGCCCGACTTTGTCATGCGATTGGCCCACGCGGTGGGACGCGTTTTGCGACAAAAAGAAGACCACCCGGTGGTCTTGATTGGCAAAGACACCCGTATCTCTGGCTACATGCTGGAGAGCGCCCTGGAGTCTGGCTTTAACTCTGCAGGGGTTGACGTGGTTTTGTTGGGTCCTGTGCCAACCCCAGCAGTGGCCTACCTCACCCGTGCTCAGCGCGCATCGCTGGGTGTGGTTATCAGTGCAAGTCACAACCCGTATGACGACAATGGCATCAAATTTTTCAGTGCCAAGGGCACCAAGCTCAGTGATGCTTGGGAGCTGTCGGTGGAAGCCTTGGTGGATGAGCCACCGGTGTGGGCCACTTCTGCCGAACTGGGCAAGGCCAAGCGTTTAGACGATGCAGCGGGCCGTTACATTGAATTTTGCAAAAGTACTTTCAGCAACGACTTCACTTTGAAGGGCATGAAGATCGTGGTGGACGGCGCCCATGGTGCTGCCTATCAAATTGCGCCCAAGGTTTTTCATGAGTTGGGAGCCGATGTCATTGCCATAGGTTGTTCGCCCGATGGTTTGAACATCAACAAGGGCGTGGGTGCAACCCACCCTGAAGCTTTGGTCGAGGCTGTCAAAACGCATCAAGCCGACTATGGTGTTGCGCTTGATGGGGATGCCGATCGGTTGCAGTTGGTCGACAAATCGGGACGTTTGTACAACGGCGATGAGTTGCTCTATTTGATGGTCACCGACCGACTGGCGCGCGATGAAGTGGTTGCGGGTGTGGTGGGCACACTCATGACCAATATGGCTGTTGAAGTCGCCCTGAAAAACAAAAACATCCCCTTCATTCGCAGCAAAGTAGGCGACCGCTACGTTCTAGAAGCCTTGCAAGAAAACAGTTGGCTATTGGGTGGCGAGGGCTCTGGCCACTTGTTGGCCCTAGACAAGCACACCACAGGCGATGGCTTGATCAGTGCCTTGCAAGTGCTGCAGGCCTGTGTGGCCACTGGCAAAACCATGGCCGAATTGTTAAGCGATGTGGTGCTGTTTCCTCAGGTGCTTATCAATGTGCGTTTGGCCAAAGACCAAAATTGGAAAGACAGCCCTCAACTGGCGCAAGCTTTGAAAGAGGTGGAAGCCGAGTTGGCCGACTCCGGCCGCGTTCTGATCAGGCCCAGTGGCACCGAGCCCTTGGTTCGGGTGATGGTCGAGGCCCGTGACATGGCATTGGCGCAGCGCAGCGCCGAAAAACTTGCCAATACCTTGCGCTGATTCTTTCTGCAGCCAATTCAAATCAATAAATCAAACGCTCGGGTTTGATTTCTTGAAGAATGGTGGTGGCAATTTCCTCAATCGACTTGGTGGTGGTTGACAGCCACCGAATGCTAGAGCGGCGCATCATGGACTCGGCTTCGGCCACTTCATTTCTGCAGTTCTCTAGGCTGGCGTATTTGGAGTTGGGGCGTCTTTCTGAGCGAATTTCTGAAAGCCGATCGGGGTGAATGGTTAGGCCAAAAATCTTTTTTCGATGTGGCACCAAGGCTGGGGGCAATTGCTTGCGCTCAAAGTCTTCGGGGATGAGCGGGTAGTTGGCCGCTTTCAAGCCGTATTGCATGGCCAAGTAAAGGCTGGTGGGCGTTTTGCCGCTTCGGCTCACGCCGACCAAAATCACTTCTGCCTGCTCCAAATCTCGGTTGGACTGGCCGTCGTCGTGGGCCAATGAAAAGTTGATGGCTTCAATGCGGTCGTGGTAGTCCTTGCTTTTGCTGACATCCGAAAAACGACCGACTCGGTGATGCGATTTGATGCCTAACTCTTCTTCCAGGGGGTGGACAAAGGTGCCAAACATGTCGAGCAGCATGCCCTTGCAACCTTCCTGAATCACGTCGAGCACTTCCATGTTCACCAAGGTGGTGAAAACAATGGGCTTGATGTTCTCAATTTCGGCGGTGTGATTGATTTGCCGCACAGCTTGGTGTGCCTTGTCTGCACTGTCTACAAAAGGCAGCCGGATGTACCGAGTTTTCATCTCAAACTGAGCCAAGATGGCCTTGCCAAAGGTCTCGGCCGTGATTCCGGTGCCGTCAGAGATGAAAAATACGGTTCTATTGGGCATTGTTGAAATTTTAACCTTGTGTTGCCTGACTTGCGTCCTAAAATCTCATTCATTATCTACCGCCTGCTGGCGTCCAGAAGTCACGTCTTAAAACAATCAAGACTCTGGAAGTTGGTTCGGGCAGACAGTGCCGCTTTTTAACTTTGGAGCTTTTATGTCTAACCTCTTCGCAAAGGACGCTTTGGTCGTGCCCTTCGAACAACTTCGGATGACCGATGTTGAGTCTGTGGGCGGTAAAAACGCCAGCTTGGGCGAGATGATTTCGCAATTGCCCAACGGTGTGCGCGTGCCCACAGGTTTTGCCACCACCGCCCATGCCTTTCGGGCATTTTTAAAGCACGACGGCTTGGTCGATCGCATCAATCAAAAATTGGATGCCTTGGATGTGGAAGACGTTCGAGCTTTGTCGGTGGTGGGGGCTGAAATTCGGCAGATGGTGGAGGCCCAGCCTTTTCCAGCCGACCTTGAACAAGCCATCCGAGATCAGTTTGCCGTTCTCAGTTCGGGCAATGCGCAAGCTTCATTTGCGGTGCGTTCTTCGGCAACGGCCGAAGACTTGCCCGACGCCTCTTTTGCAGGTCAACAAGAAACCTTCTTGAACGTGGTGGGCATTGAGGACATTCTGCACAAAATGAAAGAGGTGTTTGCCTCTTTGTACAACGACCGCGCCATCAGTTACCGCGTGCACAAAGGTTTTGCGCATGCCGAAGTGGCCTTGTCTGCCGGTGTGCAGCGCATGGTGCGCTCCGACTTAGGGGCAGCAGGTGTCATGTTCACCATCGATACCGAAACCGGTTTTGAAGAAGTTGTGTTCATCACTTCCAGTTATGGCTTGGGCGAAACGGTGGTGCAGGGTGCCGTCAACCCCGACGAGTTCTATGTGCACAAGCCCATGCTGGCTGCTGGAAAAAATGCGGTCATTCGGCGCAATTTGGGCTCCAAGCTCATCCAAATGATTTTCTCAACACCCGAAGAAAAAGCAGCTTCAGGCAAGCTGGTGAAAACCATCGATGTGGCCATGGAGATGCGCAACCGGTACTCACTGACAGATGCCGACATCACCCTGCTGGCGCAATATGCCATGGTCATTGAAAAGCACTACGGCCGCCCCATGGACATTGAGTGGGGCAAGGATGGCACAGACGGCCTGCTGTACATATTGCAAGCGCGTCCAGAAACAGTGAAAAGTCAGTCTAAGGGCACGGCCGAGTTGCGCTACAAGCTCAAAGGCAAGGGCACCGTTCTGGCGGAGGGCAGGGCCATTGGCCAAAAAATTGGCACCGGCCCAGTGCGCCTGGTTCACAGTATTTCTGAGATGGATCAAGTGCAACCTGGCGATGTGTTGGTGACTGACATGACCGATCCAAATTGGGAACCCGTGATGAAGCGCGCCAGCGCCATTGTGACCAATCGGGGAGGGCGCACTTGTCACGCGGCCATCATTGCTCGCGAGTTGGGTATTCCTGCCGTGGTGGGTTGTGGCAATGCCACTGAACTATTGAAAGACGGCACTCTGGTCACGGTCAGTTGTGCAGAGGGCGACACAGGTCGCATCTACGACGGCTTGCTTGAAACCGAAGTGACCGAGGTTGTTCGCGGCACCATGCCCGAAATTCCGACCAAGATCATGATGAACGTTGGCAATCCTCAATTGGCTTTTGATTTTGCCCAACTGCCCAATCAGGGTGTGGGCCTTGCACGCTTGGAGTTCATCATCAACAACAACATTGGTGTGCACCCCAAAGCTATATTGGACTATCCCAACATCGATGCTGATCTGAAAAAAGCGGTGGAATCCGTCGCGCGCGGACACGCTTCACCCAAAGCTTTTTACATCGACAAAGTCACCGAAGGTGTGGCCTGCATTGCAGCCGCTTTCTGGCCCAAGCCTGTCATTGTTCGCTTGTCAGACTTCAAGAGCAATGAATACCGCAAACTCATTGGTGGTAGCCGCTACGAGCCCGAAGAAGAAAACCCCATGTTGGGCTTTCGCGGCGCGGCGCGTTATATCAGCGAGGACTTTGGCGAGGCCTTTGCCATGGAGTGCCAAGCCATTAAGCGGGTACGCGGCGAGATGGGCCTCAACAATGTGCAGGTGATGGTTCCTTTTGTGCGCACCTTGGGCCAGGCCGATCGCGTTACTCAGCTGTTGGCCAAGCACGGTCTGCAGCGCGGCCAAGACGACTTGAAAGTCATCATGATGTGCGAAGTACCCAGCAACGCCATCTTGGCTGAAAAGTTTTTAGAGTTCTTTGACGGATTTTCAATCGGCTCTAACGATCTGACGCAACTCACCTTGGGTTTAGACCGAGACTCTGGTTTGGAGTTGCTCGCAGCCGATTTTGACGAGCGCGATTTAGCGGTGCAAACCTTGATTTCTCAAGCTATCCAAGCTTGTTTGAGACAAGGCAAGTATGTGGGCATTTGCGGTCAAGGGCCCAGCGATCACCCCGACTTTGCGCGCTGGCTCATGGCCCAAGGCATCAGCTCCATCTCATTGAACCCAGACACAGTGGTTGAAACCTGGATGCAGCTAGGAAAAGCAGATTGAAATCAGCGACATCTTTTCAGAAAAAGTATGCCGCCTACCAATGGCGCTTGCATCGCAACGTTTTAATTTATGTGGTGTTGCTACTTTTTTTGCTGGGTGTCATGGGATGGGCGGAGTACAAGGGACTCTCTAGAAATTTGATTGGCCCCATTTTCCTGTTCTCGACGGTCATGATTTATGCCCTGATTGGTGTCACGGGGCGCACTTCAGACGCTGAAGAATATTATGTGGCAGGCAGGCGCATCCCTGCGTTTTACAACGGCATGGCCACCGCTGCCGATTGGATGAGTGCGGCATCGTTTATCAGTTTGGCAGGCGCGCTTTATTTACAAGGTTTTTCGGGCACTGGCGGTCAAGCCGGCGGCTTGGCCTATGTCATGGGGTGGACAGGTGGATTTTGCTTGGTGGCCTTGCTCATAGCCCCTCATTTAAGGGCCATGAACTTGTACACCTTGCCCGATTTTTTCAGCCAACGTTTTGGCGGTCGGTGGCCCAGGCTGTTGGCCGCTTGGGCTGCCATTTTGTGTTCTTTCACTTATGTGGTGGCACAAATTTATGGCATTGGCCTCATTGCTTCACGTCTCACGGGTGTGCAATTTGAAATCGGTATTTTGCTGGGACTGGGTGGTGTCTTGTTGTGCTCCTTCTTGGGCGGAATGCGAGCCATCACTTGGACACAAGTGGCCCAGTACATCATTTTGCTGATTGCATTTTTAATCCCAGTTTCGTGGCTGGCCTACAAACAATTGGGAACGCCTTGGGCACCGTTGGCGTATGGCTCTCAGCTTTCCAAAATTGCAGAACTCGAGCAAAAACTCATTGCCGACCCTTCTGAGTTGGCCGTCCGACAAGAGTATTACCGCCGTGCAGAGGTGCTCCGCGTCAAACTCGAAAATGTTGAAGAGTCCTTGCTGAAAGAGCGACAAAGCCTAGAGCAAAAAGTGCGCGATTTGAAACTCCAAAATGCGGAGTATTCGGTCATTGCGCAAGTTCGTCGAGAGTTGCAAGCTTTGCCTAAAAATGCGGCATCAGCCAAGGAGGCTTGGCAAAAAGCCATGCAAGACAATTACGAGCGATCTCAAGTATTAGGGGGTATGCCGCTGCATGGTATGCCTTTCCAAGGGGACCCAGAAGGCACACCCCAAGAGCAAGAAATTTACGAGCACTCGAGAATCAATTTTGTCGCGCTCATTTTTTGCCTGATGGCCGGTACGGCTGGCTTGCCGCATTTGCTCACGCGCTTTTACACCGTCCCCAATGAGTCTGAAGCACGCTTGTCCGTTGCATGGTCTCTGTTGTTCATTGCCATCTTGTATTTGAGTGCGCCCGCATTGGCGGTGCTTGTGAAGTTTGAGGTCATGAATAATTTGGTGGGCAGTTCTTTTGCAGAATTACCCCATTGGCTTGCGCAGTGGGCGCGTGTCGACAGCGCCTTGGTCGAAGTGTCCGATGTCAACCGCGATGGTGTTTTGCAGTTTGGCGAGCTTAAGTTGGGTGCCGACATGATCATGCTGGCCAGTCCCGAAATGGCAGGCTTGCCTTACGTTGTTTCAGGCTTGGTGGCGGCAGGCGGCTTTGCAGCGGCCTTGTCGACTGCTGATGGCCTTCTTTTGACGATCAGCAATGCGTTTGTTCATGACATGCGCTTGGGCACCAAAAATGGCATTGAGACCGAAGAGGGGCGTGTGATTTTGTCGAAGTTTGCTTTGTTGGCTGTTGCCATGTCTGCTGCCATGGTGGCAGCTTGGAAGCCAGCGCAAATTTTGGCCTTGGTTTCGGCGTCATTTTCTTTGGCGGCATCTGCCTTCTTTCCGGGCATGATCATGGGAATTTTCTGGAAAGGTGCAAGCCGAAAAGGGGTGGTTTTGGGCATGCTCTTGGGCTTGGGCGTGACGCTTTGCTACATGATTTTCAACGCGCCCACTGTTCGAGCCGTGCTCAATTGGTCAGTGGACACGGGCTTATTTTTTGGAATTCAGCCCATTTCTGCCGGCATTTTGGGCGTGCCCGTTGGATTTTTGGCTATTTTCTTGGGCAGTTGTGTCTGGCCCGACCGCCCCGAACCGCTCGCAGGACAAGATTCCCCCTCTCAAAATCCCTATCCAGGGCTCTAATTCCTGGGCTATAATCGCGGGCTTAGCCTTGCTGCACCCCGTCCGACGCTGGGGGTAGCTTTTTTCAATACCTCAAAGGTAAAAACCCAAAAGGAGTCTCAATGCGTCATTACGAAATCATTTTGCTGATTCATCCGGATCAGAGCGAACAAGTTCCAGCCATGCTGGAGCGTTACAAAGGCATGATCGTTGCCGGTGGTGGCAAGATTCACCGTGTCGAAGACTGGGGTCGCCGCCAGTTGGCCTACCAAATTAACAAGTTGGGCAAAGCCCACTACTTGTGCGTGAACATTGAAGCTGATCAGGCTGTGATGGCCGAACTCGAACATGCTTTCAAGTTCAACGATGCTGTATGGCGTCACCTGACTGTTCTCAAGAAGAAAGCCGACACCGGCCCATCTTCCATGATGAAACAAGTCGAGCGCGAAGAAGCTCGCAAAGCCCAACAAGCCGAATTTGCAAACTAATCACATTCGTTAACAGGAGTGACGGAACAAAACCACCTCGAATTAACCGCTGGTATCGCAGAGCAAAAAGCAATTCGATACACGCCGGCTGGATTACCAGTCATAGACTTGGTCCTAGAGCACAGCTCTAGCATGCAAGAAGCGGGCACTCTCAGACAGGTCAACGCCACAGTCAAAGCTGTCGCCATCGGATCTGTTGCAGAGCGAATTCAAACCCAGCCCATTGGCAGTGTTTGGAAATTCA
>JAPLPO010000142.1 GCA_026400155.1 Burkholderiales bacterium
AACTACATCCATGGCGAAATTTTCCAGACCTACGAACGCTTTGAAGCCGCGCTAGAAGAAGCGCGTGCGGCAGGCTATCTGGGCGACAAGATCATGGGCAGCAACTTCAACTTCCAGTTGCATGCGTCCCACGGTTTCGGTGCCTATATCTGCGGCGAAGAAACGGCCTTGCTCGAATCATTGGAAGGCCAAAAAGGCCAACCACGTTTCAAGCCACCATTCCCCGCCAGCTTCGGTTTGTACGGCAAGCCCACCACCATCAACAACACCGAAACCTTTGCAGCTGTTCCTTGGATCATCCGCAATGGCGGTCAGGCGTATTTGGAATGCGGCAAGCCCAACAACGGCGGCACCAAAATTTTCTCCATCAGTGGCGATGTTGAGCGTCCTGGCAATTACGAAATTCCCATGGGCACCCCCTTTGCCAAACTCCTAGAGCTAGCAGGTGGCATGCGCGGCGGTCGCAATTTGAAAGCAGTTATTCCTGGCGGTTCATCAGCCCCTGTGTTGCCTGCCAACATCATGATGGACATCACCATGGACTACGACGCCATTGCCAAGGCGGGTTCTATGCTGGGCTCTGGTGCGGTCATTGTCATGGACGAAACACGTTGCATGGTCAAATCTTTGCAACGCTTGTCTTACTTCTACTCCCACGAATCATGTGGCCAGTGCACACCTTGCCGAGAAGGTACGGGTTGGTTGTGGCGCATGGTCGACAGAATCGAAAATGGCCTAGGCCGCGCAAGCGACCTCGACCTCTTGAACTCGGTGGCAGACAACATCCAAGGCCGCACCATTTGCGCTTTGGGTGATGCCGCCGCCATGCCTGTGCGCGGAATGATCAAACATTTCCGCCACGAATTTGAGTACCACGTTGAGCACAAGACCTGCATGGTCCCCGCTTACGTTTGAGACGGCAGAACAACCATGGTTGAAATTGAACTAGACGGTCAAAAAGTTGAGGTCTTAGAAGGCAGCATGGTTATGCATGCCGCTGAAAAGGCCGGCACTTACATTCCTCACTTCTGCTATCACAAGAAATTGAGCATTGCGGCCAACTGCCGCATGTGCTTGGTCGATGTTGAAAAAGCACCCAAGCCCATGCCTGCATGTGCAACGCCTGTCACGCAGGGCATGATCGTGAGAACCAAAACCGACAAGGCCATCAAAGCCCAACAATCGGTGATGGAGTTTTTGCTCATCAATCACCCCCTCGATTGCCCCATTTGCGATCAAGGTGGCGAGTGCCAGTTGCAAGACTTGGCCGTCGGTTATGGCGGTTCAAGCTCACGCTACGAAGAAGAAAAGCGTGTGGTGTTCCACAAAGATGTGGGCCCGCTCATCAGCATGCAAGAGATGAGCCGCTGTATTCACTGCACACGTTGCGTTCGCTTTGGTCAAGAAGTGGCCGGTGTCATGGAACTGGGCATGTCACACCGCGGTGAGCATGCCGAAATCGAAACCTTTGTGGGCCAATCGGTTGACTCTGAACTCTCGGGCAACATGATTGACATTTGCCCTGTGGGCGCACTCACCAGCAAGCCCTTCCGCTACAGCGCCCGCACATGGGAGTTGTCACGCCGAAAATCTATAGCGCCGCACGATTCATCGGGCGCCAACTTGGTGGTGCAAGTGAAGAGCAACGAAGTGCTCCGTGTCGTGCCTTTGGAAAACGAAGACGTCAACGAGTGCTGGATTGCAGACCGCGATCGCTTCTCTTACGAAGCTTTGAACAGTGCAGACCGTCTGCGCACCCCCATGATCAAGCAAGGTGGTGAGTGGAAAGAAGTCGACTGGCAAACTGCTTTGGAATATGTGGCCAATGGCTTGAACCAAATCAGCAAAGACCATGGTGCCAGCAGCATCGGTGCATTGGTCAGCCCGCACAGCACACTTGAAGAATTGCATTTGGCCAGCACGCTGGTTCGCTCATTGGGTTCTGACAACATTGACTACCGACTGCGCAATGCCGAGTTTGCCAAAGCAGACGGTATTCGCTATTTGGGTACATCCATTGCCAGCTTGTCTCAACTCCAACGTGTGTTGGTGGTGGGCAGCAACTTGCGCAAAGACCATCCGCTGTTTGCGCAGCGCATTCGTCAAGCACAACGCAATGGCGCACAGGTCAATGCCATCACTTCTAAAGCCTTGTTCAATGGCGCTGATGCATGGGCCATGCCTGTGAAGCATGCCGATATGCAAGATGCCAGTGGCTGGGCGCAAAGCATGGCCAATGTGGCGGCTGCCATTGCGGCAGAAAAGGGCGTCACAGCCCCAGCCAATGGTCAAGCCACACCCGAAGCACAAGCCATTGCCAAGTCGCTCTTGGGCGGCGAGCGCAAAGCCATTCTGTTGGGCAATGCTGCAGCCCATCACGCCAATGCATCTAGCTTGCTTAGCTTGGCCAAATGGATTGCTGAAAACACAGGCGCCACTTATGGCTATCTCACAGAAGCTGCCAACACGGTGGGTGCACAGTGGGCCAAGGCTCAGCCTCAAACGGGTGGTTTGAACGCTGCGCAAATGTTGGCCGGTGGTTTGAAAGCCGTTTTGCTGCTCAACACAGAACCCGTTGAAGATTCGGCGGCAGGCGCCAAAGCCGTGGCAGCCTTGGCGGCCATGCAGATGGTGGTCACACTCAGCCCCTTCAAAACCAACATGGCTTTCTCAGACGTGTTGTTGCCCATTGCGCCGTTCACAGAAACATCGGGCAGCTTCGTCAATGCAGAAGGCCGCTTGCAGAGCTTCCATGCGGTGGTCAAGCCTTTGGCTGAAACTCGTCCTGCTTGGAAAGTATTGCGTGTGTTGGCCAACATGCTCGGCCTGCCGCAGTTGGCTTTTGAAACATCTCAAGATGTGTTGAAGCAAATCAGCGCCACGCCTTTGAACCTCAGCAATGCTGGTGGTTCTGAAGTTCGCTTGGCGGGCCAGGTTGACACGCCTTGCGTGGCCTCTATTTATCAACTCGACAGTTTGGTGCGCCGCGCACCGTCTTTGCAATTGACGGCAGATGCCAGAAATGCTGCTGCAAGTGCCCAAGCTGTTGCGCAAGGAGTGCACGCATGATCGACGCGCTGTACAACGGTGGCTTGAATGCCATTGCCACCACTTGGTGGGCCACGATGGTCTGGCCCGTCTTGTGGATCTTGATCAAAATTGTGTGTGTCTTGGCGCCGCTCATGGGTGCCGTGGCCTACCTTACTTTGTGGGAACGCAAACTACTCGGTTTCATGCAAGTACGCATCGGACCCAACCGCGTAGGTCCTTTCGGTTTGCTTCAGCCGATTGCCGATGCCATCAAGCTCTTGACCAAAGAGCTCATCACACCCTCTGCTGTGGCCCCTGGCTTGTTCCGTTTAGGCCCCATCATGGCCATCATGCCGGCTTTGGCCGCTTGGGTGGCCATACCTTTTGGCCCCGAAGTGGCGCTGACCAACATCAACGCGGGCTTGTTGTTGGTCATGGCCATTACCTCTATTGAGGTTTATGGTGTGATCATTGCGGGCTGGGCCTCCAACTCAAAATACGCTTTCTTAGGTGCTTTGCGAGCCTCTGCGCAAATGGTGAGCTACGAAATTGCCATGGGCTTTTGCTTTGTGGTGGTCATCATGGTCACCGGCAGCATGAACCTCACAGAAATTGTGTTGCTTCAGGGCAAGGGTGAAATGGCCAACATGGGCCTGAATTTCTTGTCATGGAACTGGTTGCCTTTGTTCCCCATCTTCTTGGTCTACCTCATCTCTGGTGTGGCTGAAACCAACCGCCACCCCTTTGACGTGGTGGAAGGTGAGGCCGAAATTGTGGCGGGTCACATGGTGGAGTATTCCGGCATGGGCTTTGCCATCTTCTTCTTGGCCGAATATGCCAGCATGTGGTTGGTCTCTATCTTGGCTGTCATCATGTTCTTGGGTGGCTGGATGTCGCCCATCGACAGTGCTTTGTTCAACTGGATTCCAGGTTGGATTTGGTTAGGTCTCAAAACCTTCTTTGTCGTATCGATGTTCATTTGGATTCGCGCTACCTTCCCGCGTTTCCGTTATGACCAGATCATGCGTTTGGGTTGGAAGATTTTTATTCCAGTCACCTTGTTGTGGCTGTTGATTGTGGGCGCGTGGTTGCACTCGCCTTGGAATATTTGGAAATAACCGGGTTAAGACATGTCTACTGTGGCTGTATCCAATTTTTCGCTCAAAGACTTTCTCAAGAGCTTCATGCTGTTTGAGTTGGTCAAGGGCATGGCCTTGACGGGGCGTTATGCCTTTCGTCGCAAGGTCACTTTGCAATTCCCTGAAGAGAAGACGCCTTTGTCGCCTCGCTTCAGGGGCTTACATGCTTTGCGCCGCTACGAAAACGGTGAAGAGCGTTGCATTGCTTGCAAGCTGTGTGAAGCAGTGTGCCCTGCCATGGCCATCACCATTGAATCGGATGTTCGTGCTGACGGCTCGCGCCGCACCACGCGCTACGACATCGATTTGACCAAGTGCATCTTCTGTGGTTTCTGCGAAGAAAGTTGCCCAGTCGATTCCATCGTAGAAACCTCCATTCTGGAGTACCACGGTGAGAAGCGCGGCGATTTGCACTACACCAAAGAGATGCTCTTGGCAGTAGGCGATCGTTACGAAAAAGACATTGCTGCATCCAAAGCAGCAGATGCCAAATACCGTTGATTGCCTGATTTACAAAACTAACAAGCGACAACCCATGGACGTCAAAACTGGTTTCTTTTATCTCTTCTCGGTGGTGCTCTTGTTTGCATCCTTCCGAGTCGTGACTGCGCGCAACCCGGTGCATGCCGTGTTGTTTTTGATGTTGGCTTTTTCACAAGCCTCTGGCTTGTGGTTGCTTTTGCAAGCAGAGTTCTTGGCCATGACCTTGGTCTTGGTCTACTTAGGTGCCGTGATGGTGCTGTTTTTGTTTGTGGTGATGATGCTCGACATCAACCTTGATACCTTGCGCGCCGGCTTTTGGAAACATTTTCCGTTGGCGGCCACCTTGGGTGCCTTGGTTGCACTTGAGATGGCAGCGGTGCTCATGAGTGGTTTCAGAACTTCGGAGGCTCCCAAGTTGGCCGTCGAAGTGGGTCAAATGGGTCAGCAGTATTCCAACACCAAAGAGCTTGGTATTTTGCTGTACACCGACTACATCATGCCCATTCAAATTGCGGCTGCTATTTTGTTGGTTGCCATGATCGCTGCCATTGCGCTCACGCTGCGTGAGCGCAAAGACAGCAAGGCCATCAGTGCTTCCGAACAAGTCCATGTGCGTGCCAGCGATCGTTTGGTCATGGTCAAGATGGATGCTGTGAAAGTAGGCGAGGCGCCTAAAGCTCCTGAGGCGCCTGAAGCGCCAGTAACGCCCGAAGCGTCTGCCAAGGCAGATGCCCCTAAGGAGAGCAAATCATGACACTGACACTCGGACACTACTTGTCATTGGGCGCCATGTTGTTTGCCTTGGCTGTCATCGGTATCTTTTTGAACCGAAAGAATTTGATTGTGTTGTTGATGGCCATTGAGCTGATGCTCCTGGCGGTCAATATGAATTTTGTGGCTTTTTCCCACTATCTAGGTGACATGCACGGACAAGTGTTCGTGTTCTTCATCTTGACAGTGGCCGCAGCCGAATCTGCCATCGGTTTGGCCATCTTGGTGCTACTGTTCCGTAACTTGAACAGCATCGATGTGGACAAGCTCGACTCGCTCAAGGGTTAAGAGGTTAAAAAAACATGAGCCAAACCCTCAACGCAACAACGCTGCTTGCAGTGCCGCTGGCCCCTTTGGTGGGCGCTGCGCTGGCCGGTATTTTCGGAACTCAATTTGGTGGCAACTGGATTGGTCGCCGCCTAACGCACACGCTCACCATCTTGGGCGTTTTAATTGCGTTCATCTTGTCTGCGACTACTTTGAAGAGTGTGGCCATGGACGGCGCACGTTTCAATGAAACCCTCTACACCTGGATGATCGTTGGCGATCTCAAAATGGAGATTGGGTTCTTGGTCGATGGCCTCACTGCCATGATGATGTGCGTGGTCACCTTTGTGTCGCTCATGGTGCACATCTACACCATTGGTTACATGGACGAAGACGAAGGCTACAACCGTTTCTTTGCCTACATTTCTTTGTTCACCTTCTCCATGCTAATGCTGGTCATGCCCAACAACATGCCGCACCTCTTCTTTGGTTGGGAAGCAGTGGGCTTGGTGTCCTATTTGCTCATTGGCTTCTGGTTCAATAAGCCAACGGCCATCTTTGCCAACATGAAAGCCTTTTTGGTCAACCGCGTTGGCGACTTTGGCTTCATTCTGGGCATTGGCCTCATTGCGGCCTATGCCGGAACGCTGAATTACACAGAAGCCTTTGCCAAAGCCGAGGAACTGGGTGCACTCACATTGCCTGGCACCTCTTGGATGTTGGTCACGGTCATTTGCATTTGTTTGTTCATTGGCGCAATGGGCAAGTCGGCACAGTTTCCCTTGCATGTTTGGTTGCCCGATTCCATGGAAGGCCCAACGCCAATCTCCGCATTGATTCACGCCGCCACCATGGTGACGGCTGGTATTTTCATGGTGGCGCGCATGTCACCCTTGTTTGAGATGTCGGAAACAGCCTTGAATTTCATCATGATCATCGGTGCCATCACCGCTATGTTCATGGGCTTTTTGGGCATTATTCAAAACGATATCAAACGCGTGGTGGCTTACTCCACCTTGTCTCAGTTGGGGTACATGACAGTGGCCTTGGGTGCATCTGCTTACTCTGTGGCAGTGTTCCACCTCATGACGCACGCTTTCTTCAAAGCATTGCTGTTCTTGGCGGCTGGCTCTGTCATCATGGGCTTGCACCACAACCAAGACATTCGCTACATGGGCGGCGTGCGCAAGTACATGCCCATCACATGGATCACTGCTTTGCTCGGTTCTTTGGCGCTCATTGGTACGCCATTCTTCTCAGGTTTCTATTCCAAAGACAGCATCATTGAAGCTGTGCACGAAAGCCACTTGGCAGCGGCAGGCTTTGCCAACTTTGCTGTTCTTGCGGGTGTGTTTGTCACAGCGTTCTACTCTTTCCGCATGTACTTCTTGGTGTTTCATGGCAAAGAGCGCTACGACCAGAACCCCGATGCGCACCATGGTCACGATGACTCGCACCATGACGCCCACCATGACGCCCACCATGACGCACAGCATGATGACCATGGTCACAACAAACCGCACGAATCACCTTGGGTGGTCACTGCGCCCCTGATCTTGTTGGCCATTCCTTCGGTGGTCATTGGTTACATGACCATCAGCCCCATGTTGTATGGCGAGTTCTTCAAAGACGCTATCTTTATCGATGCCGAGAAGCACCATGCCATGAAAGAACTGGCCGCCGCGTTCCACGGTCCTGTGGCCATGGCCTTTCACGCTGTTTCTACAGCACCCTTCTGGTTGGCTTTGGCAGGTGTGGTGGTGTCTTGGTACATGTACTTGATCAATCCAGCGGTGCCTGCTGCCATTGGAAGGGCTTTGCGTCCCTTGGTGGTCATCCTGGAAAACAAGTACTACATGGACTGGTTCAATGAAAACATCTTGGCTCGAGGCGCGCGCGCACTGGGCACAGGTCTTTGGAAAGTCGGCGATCGAACCTTGATTGACGGCTTGCTTGTGAATGGCTCTTGGAAGTTGGTACGCATGGTCTCCAACTGGACTCGCAAGCTGCAAACGGGCTATTTGTATCACTACGCCTTGGTGATGATCTTGGGTATCTTTTTGCTCATGACGTACTTCGTCTGGCTCAACAAATAAGGATTTACAAAATGGGATTGTTGAGCCTTGCCATTTGGACGCCCATCGCGTTCGGCATAGTTTTATTGGCTTTGGGGCGTGACGAACAGGCGAAGTCTGTGCGTTGGTTGGCACTGGTGGGTGCGGTGGTCAGCTTTTTGGTCACACTGCCTTTGTACAGTGGCTTCCAACTCGACACGGCCGAGATGCAATTTGTCGAGAAGCTTTCTTGGATCGAGCGCTTCAATGTCAACTACCACTTAGGGGTTGACGGTATTTCTTTGTGGTTTGTCATTTTGACGGCATTCATCAACGTCATCGTTGTGATTGCTGGCTGGGAAGTCATTACCCGCAAAGTCAACCAATACATGGCCGCTTTCTTAATTCTTTCCGGATTGATGATTGGCGTGTTCTCTGCATTGGATGGCTTGTTGTTCTATGTGTTCTTTGAAGCCACGCTCATTCCAATGTACCTGATCATTGGCATTTGGGGTGGTCCCAACAAGATCTATGCGGCGTTCAAGTTTTTCTTGTACACCCTATTGGGCTCATTGCTCACCTTGATTGCCTTGATCTACTTGTACATCCAATCAGGCGGCAGTTTTGACATTGCCACATGGCATGAATTGCCTTTGTCTGCCACAGCGCAAAACTTCTTGTTCTTTGCCTTCTTTGCCGCCTTTGCCGTCAAGGTGCCCATGTGGCCTGTTCACACATGGTTACCTGATGTGCACGTTGAGGCGCCCACTGGTGGTTCGGCTGTGCTGGCCGCCATCATGTTGAAACTGGGTGCCTACGGCTTCTTGCGTTTCTCTATGCCCATCGCCCCCGACGCTTCGCGTGAGTGGGCCACCTTCATGATTGTCTTGTCTTTGGTGGCTGTGGTTTATGTGGGCTTGGTGGCCATGGTTCAACAAGACATGAAGAAACTGGTGGCTTACTCATCTGTGGCGCACATGGGCTTTGTCACTTTGGGCTTTTTCATCTTCAATCCGCTTGGCGTGTCGGGTGGTTTGGTGCAAATGATTGCACACGGCTTTGTGTCAGCGGCCATGTTCTTGTCCATTGGTGTGTTGTACGACCGCGTTCACTCGCGAGAAATTTCAAGCTATGGCGGGGTGGTCAACACCATGCCCAAGTTTGCTGCCTTTGCGCTGCTGTTCGCCATGGCCAACTGCGGTTTGCCAGGCACGGCTGGTTTTGTGGGTGAATGGATGGTCATTTTGGGCGCAGTGAAGTACGACTTCGTGGTGGGCCTGTTGGCCGCCTCGGCCTTGATCTTTGGCGCGGCTTACACATTGTGGATGTTCAAGCGTGTTTACCTCGGCCCTGTGACCAATGACGATGTCAAAGAGTTGACGGACATCAACGCTCGCGAATTCACGGTCATGGCTTTGTTGGCCATCGCCGTTTTGTACATGGGCTTGTATCCAAAGCCTTTCACCGATGTGATGGAAGTCTCTGTGGCCAATTTGTTGGAGCACGTGGCTGCTTCCAAATTGCCTTGATCGCTTGTGATCAGCTGAAACTTAATGAATAGAGAGAATAGACATGATTGACTCAACCAGCTGGATGACGATCTATCCAGAAATCGTGTTGCTGGTGATGGCCTGCGTGATCGCGCTGGTCGACCTGCTGGTGACAAGCCCAAAGCGCACGGTCACTTACGTTTTGAGCTTGGCCTCTTTGGGTGGCGTTGCCTTGCTGCATGCTTTCTATGCCGATGCAGGCCATACCCTTTATGGATTTGGACGCTTGGTCGTGTCCGACCCCATGGGCCATTGGCTCAAGTGTTTCTCCACCATTGCTGTTATGGTCACCCTGGTTTACGCGCGTCCTTATGCGGGCGATCGTGACATGCTTCGCGGTGGCGAACTGTTCAGCCTCTCGGTGTTTGCATTGCTCGGCATGAGCGTCATGATCTCAAGCCAAAACTTCTTGGTTTTGTATCTGGGCCTTGAACTGCTCACTTTATCTAGCTATGCGCTGGTGGCCTTGCGCCGCGACAGCACCCAAGCCACAGAAGCGGCCATGAAGTACTTTGTGTTGGGTGCCATGGCTTCAGGCTTCTTGTTGTACGGCATGTCGATGTTGTACGGTGCCACTGGCTCACTCGATTTGGCTACTGTTTTCAAAGTGATTGCCAGCGGCCAGGTGAAGCACCAAGTGTTGGTCTTTGGTTTGGTGTTTGTGGTGGCTGGTTTGGCATTCAAGCTGGGCGTGGTGCCGTTCCACATGTGGGTGCCCGACGTTTACCAAGGTGCGCCAACAGCGGCCACACTCATGATTGCAGGCGCTCCCAAATTGGCGGCTTTTGCCATCACCATTCGATTGTTGGTGGAAGGCCTGTTGCCCATGGCCATCGACTGGCAGCAAATGCTGGCGCTGTTGGCCATTGCTTCATTGCTGGTAGGTAACTTGGCGGCCATTGCGCAAACCAACCTCAAGCGCATGTTGGCCTATTCCACCATCGCCCAAATGGGCTTTGTCTTGATTGGCCTGATGTCGGGCGTGGTCAGTGGCAACGCCGCCATGGGCGCCAACGCCTACAGCTCAGCCATGTTCTATGTCGTGGGTTATGTTCTCACCACATTGGCCACTTTTGGCATCATCCTTCTCTTGGCCCGCCAAGGGTTTGAGAGTGAAGAAATTACAGATTTAGCAGGACTGAACAACCGCAGTCCTTTGTACGCCGGCGTGATGGCTATTTGCATGTTCTCCTTGGCCGGTATTCCACCCATGGTGGGTTTCTACGCCAAGTTGTCTGTGCTGCAAGCTTTGATTGCTTCAGGCCACACAGCCGACATTGCCTTGGCCGTGTTTGCAGTGGCCATGTCACTCATTGGCGCGTTCTACTACCTGCGGGTTGTCAAAGTGATGTACTTTGATGAAGCCGTGACGGCCACCACTGTCACAGCCGATACCGATGTCCGAATTGTGCTGTCACTCAATGGCCTGTTGGTCTTGGTGTTGGGCATCGTGCCGGGTGCATTGATGTCATTGTGCGCCAGCTCAGTGACCCAAATGCTGGCCAACTGAGCAGGGTCAATCAGATGGATTCACATCTGGTTGAATCCAAGCTGAAGAGTCAGGAACTCTTCAGGGGTTCTTTTCTTCATGCCTTTCGCGATACGGTGGCGTTGCCCGATGGCACACAGGCCTCGCGTGAATATGTCATCCATCCTGGGGCGGTCATGATCGTTCCTTTGCTGGAATTGCCAGGTCAGCCCTTGCAGTTGGTGATGGAACGTCAATTCAGATACCCCGTGCAGCAGGTGATGCTTGAGTTTCCTGCCGGCAAGCTAGACCCCAATGAATCAACCCTTGAGTGTGCCCAACGTGAACTGTTTGAAGAGACAGGTTACAGCGCCAAGCAGTGGGCAAAGGCCGGTGTGATGCACCCCGTTATTTCTTATTCAACTGAGTTCATTGAAATTTGGTTTGCCAAAGATTTAAGCTTAGGAGAGCGTCAGCTTGACCCGGGTGAGTTTTTGGAAGTGATCATGCAAACCCCTGAAGCTTTGAAACAAGCTTGCTTGAAGGGCGAAGTGACCGACGGCAAAACTCTCACTGGCATGTTCTGGTTGCAGAACTATTTGTCGGGTCAGCATGCTTTAACTTGGGTGAATGCCGCATGAAAGTCTTGAACCTTCAGTGCGCTGGCATGCACACCTTTGAGGGCTGGTTTGGCTCTGAAGACGATTACCAATCGCAGCGCGAAAGAAATTTGGTGGCTTGCCCCCTTTGCGCCAACACCGAAGTGCGAAAGTTGCCTTCTGCGCCGCGCTTGAATTTTGGTGCCGAAGAGCCCCGTCAGGCCAAGTCGGTAGCCCAAGAAGAGCCGTCCACAGCAGCTGGCCCTATCGCGCCTGCAACCGGTTTGCCCACTGTGCCTGCAGTGCCCACCGCAGAAGCCGTGGCCTCAAGTCTTGCCCAAGTTCACCCTGAAGCGGCAGAGATGGTGCAAGAAGCCTGGATGAAGATGGTCAAGCACGTCATTGCCAACACCGAAGACGTCGGTCAAAACTTTGCAGAAGAAGCGCGCAAGATGCACTACGGGGAATCGGAAGAGCGCAACATCCGCGGCCAAGCCTCGGTGGAGGAAACGCAAGATTTGTTGGAGGAGGGTATTGAAGTCATGCCCTTGCCGGTGCCTGATGCGCTGAAGGGCGGGCTTCAGTAGGTGCTGTACCAATCTCGCACAGCCGCCACATAACGTTGCACACCTTCAGCCACACTCGCTGCCTCTAACGCACCATAAGACAAACGTTGGTAGTTGGCTTTGCGCGTTTGCGTCAGACCAAAGGCAAAGCCAGGAATGGACGCCACTTTGAACTTCTCTGTCATGGCGCGATTGAAGGCGATGGGCTCGACGCCTTCTTTCAAGCCGGGTAATTTCATCAGCACATAAAACGCACCTTGCGTTTTGGGGAACTGCACCAAGTCACCCAAACCTTCTAGCGCTTGGTAAACCGTTTGACGAACTTGGCTCAAGGCTGCCACTTTGGGTTCGACCCATGGGCGGCCTTTTTTCAAGGCTTGCAAGGCCAACAATTGAGAGGGCATGGGTGCACAAATGAGGTTGGTGTCTTGTACCTTGTTCATTGCATCAAACAAGTTGGCTGGAAACACCACATAGCCCACACGCCAACTGGCCATGCCGTAGTTTTTGGACATGGAATAAAACGACAAGGTGTGCTGCATGGCGCCTGGAATGCTGGCCGGTGAGAAGTGCTTCACACCTTCATAGGTAAAGTACTCGTAGGCTTCGTCACTGAAGTGATAAAGGCCACGCTGCGCGCACAAAGCGTTGATGGCACGCAGCGATGCTTCTGAGTAAACAGCGCCAGTTGGGTTGTTGGGGGACACCGTCAAAATGGCACGCGTGCGCGGTGTAATGGCCGCTGCCATAGCTTCAATGTTCAAACTGAAATCAGCATGGGTGGGAACGGGCACAGGCACGCAGCCGCACATCCGAATGGCCATTTCTTGGTTGAAATAAAACGGCATGGGCAAGATAAACTCATCGCCTGGGTCGGCCACGGCCAGGACTGAATTTAAAAAAGCCATGTTGCTGCCCGCTGTCACCATCAGCAGGGCGTCTGAACCCAAATGGACGTGGTTTTCTTGCGCTAGCTTAGCTTGGATGGCTTCGACCAAGCCAGGATGCCCGCTGACACCCAAGTATTTGTGCAAACTGCCATCGCCCATCATGCCAGGCAGGGCTGCAATGGCTTCTGCGGGTGGGCCGTAATTGACCACGCCTTGTCCTAGGGAAATAGTGCCTGGGTTGTTTCTGACCAGGGCCGCAATGGTAGGGATGATGGGGGTGTCGACCCCGTCCATGCGATGTGAGTTAATTTGCATTTTTAAATCAAGTGACGTTGAACCGAGGCCGAGTTTGCTCAGTCAGAACACCAGAGATTATGTCTTGCCAAGAGCAGCCTTGCTCAGATGACGGAAAACGCTAATATGGCACTGCAAGCCAATCATTGAGGTCGGCTTGCCCTAGAACAATTGGGAGACTGGTTTGAAATACAAAGTAGATGAATTGAACCTGTTTGCAAGATCGCTGCTTCAGGCCACAGGCTTGGATACTGACAAATCACAAGCCGTTGCAGACATTTTGGTTGAAGGTGATTTGTTGGGACATACAACCCACGGATTGGGCTTGTTGGCACCTTATTTGACAGAACTCACGTCTGGAAAAATGACCCAAGACGGGCAGCCCGAAGTGGTGTCAGATGTTCCTGCTGCCATCACTTGGGATGGCAAGCGATTGCCTGGCCCATGGCTTGTATTGCGTGCCATGGATCTGGCAATTGCACGCGCTAAGCAGCAGGGCACTTGCACCGTTGTGATCAAACGCAGCCACCACATTGCTTGTCTTGCGGCCTACCATCAGCGTGCTACCAAGCAAGGCATGCTGATGGCATTGCATTGCTCAGACCCCAACACCAGCAGTGTTGCGCCCTTTGGCGGCTTAGACCCTGTATTTACCCCTAATCCGGTGTCTTTTGGTATTCCAAGTTCGAAGCAAGCCATCATGGTCGATGTGTCCACATCGGCCACCACCAACGGCATGACCAATCGCTTGTTCAATGAGAAAAAGAACCTGCCTGCTGCATGGGTCATGGACGGTCATGGGCAAGCCAGTGCCGATCCCGCGGTGTTGTTTGCCGAGCCCAAGGGCACGATATTGCCTTTGGGCGGCATGGACTCAGGCCACAAAGGGTACGGCCTGAGTTTGATGGTGGAGGCCATGACAGGTGCTTTGGCGGGGCATGGTCGCGCAGATCCTGCAGAAGGTTGGGGAGCCACAGTCTTTTTGCAAATCATCGACCCTCAAGCGTTTGCAGGTTTGCCCGCATTTGAGCGGCAGATGGACCATGTGATTGAGAGTTGCCAAAATTCAAAACCTGCCAGGCAAGGTGAGAAGGTTCGGTTGCCGGGTGAGCGCGGTTTGCAACACCAAGCGCAGAGCCAATTGCAGGGTTTGCAACTCTATCCCAGCATCATGCCAGCCCTTGTGCCTTGGGCGGAAAAATTCAATGTGCCTCTGCCTCAGGCAGTTTGAGTTTTCCCTGATTTGAACAACAGCTTGGCCACCAGAGGCCAAGTCCAAACCAGTAAGCACACCACGGCCAAGCCCAATGCAATGGGGCGTGCCAAGAATGCGCCCAAATCACCATTTGATTTGATCATGGAGGTGATGAAGTTTTCTTCTAGCATGCCACCCAAAACCACGCCCAAAATAGCCGGTGCGATGGGGAATTTGTTGGCTTCCAAAATATAGGCCAAGATGCCCGCGACCAACATGATGCCCACTTCAAACATGGAGTTGTTGATGGCAAATGTACCCACCACACAAAACAGCAAAATCAGCGGCATCAGCACTTCACGAGGCACCAACAAAATACGCTTGGCTACTTTGATGCACAAGATGCCCAATGGAATCATGATGAGGTTGGCAATGATGAACAGCAAAAACACCGCGTAAATGTTTTGAGGGTTGGTTGTGAACAGTGCAGGCCCTGGGTTCATGTTCTTCATGTACAAGACGCCAATCACAATGGCGGTGATGGAGTCGCCTGGAATGCCAAACACCAAGGCTGGAATCCATGCGCCTGCAAGCGCACTGTTGTTGGCAGAACCCGATTCAACAATGCCCTCGACATGGCCTGTGCCAAACTTTTCGGGTTCTTTGGAAAATTTCTTGCTCATGGCGTACGACATCCAGGCTGCAATGTCGGCCCCGGCGCCTGGCAAAGCGCCAACGGCCGTTCCCAAGACGCTACCGCGCAAAATTTGCTTGGGGTATTTTTTGGCCAAGGCCCACTGACCCGACAGGACGCTGCCTACTTTTTCAACCACCAACTCGGCGGGCGGACTGGTGTCGACCACAAAGCGAATAATTTCTGAAATGGCAAACATGCCAATCATCATGGCGATCATGCCAATGCCACCAGTCAACTCGGCATTGCCGAAAGTGAAGCGGGGAAAACCTGCTGGGTTGCCAAGGCCAACGCAGGCCACCAACAGGCCGAGTAGCAGAGTGACAACGCCTTTGAGAGGTTGATCAGTGGTAATGAACACGGCGCATGTGAGGCCCAGCAGTACCAACCAAAAATACTCGAAGGAACTGAAATTCAAAGCAAAGTCGGCCAGTGCTGGGGCTGCCAAAATAAGCACCACCGTGCCAAACAAGCCCCCCACGGCAGAGAAAACCAAGCCAGCGCCCAAAGCCATTTCGGCTTGCCCTTTCTTGGTCATGGCAAAGGCTTCGTCGGTGTAGGCGGCCGAAGCCGGGGTGCCAGGAATTCTCAATAAGCATCCCGGGATATCACCCGAAAAAATGGCCATGGCTGTGGCGGTGACCATGGCCGCGATGGCAGGAATTGGCGGCATGAAAAACGTGACAGGAACCAACAAGGCCGTGGCCATGGTTGCAGTGAGCCCAGGCACTGCCCCAACAAACAGACCATAAAACGC
>JAPLPO010000098.1 GCA_026400155.1 Burkholderiales bacterium
CAGCGAGATGGTCATTTGGTTCTCAAGTGGAAAAGGCCTGACCTCCTTTGCCAAGCCCCTCCTCAAATTTGCAACTCCCATTTTTTTGGCCATCGCCTTGCTGGCCATTTTTGCCTGGCCATGGAGCAACAAGCAAATTCAAGAACTCAAAAATCGGTACGAACAGCGTAATGACATTGAACGCGTTGCACCTGGACAGTTTCAAGAATCATCGGGCGGCAAGCGGGTTTTTTTCATAGACAAAGACAGCCCTAACAACCAAACAGGTCGCAATGTCTTTGTGTCCAGCATAGATGGCGCCATCGAGTCTGTGACGACTGCACAGCAAGGCCAAATTGAAATTCAACAAGGCGAGCGGTTTTTAAGTTTGAAGTCTGGCCAACAAATGTTACTCAATCACCAAACCGGTGATGTTCGCGTAACGGCTTTTCAAGACTATCAATTGTTAATAGACCCGACATCCAAAATGGCCGTCTCTGACATTCACATTCGTACGGTGAGCACGCTTGGCCTGATCCAAACTCCCACTGCAATTCATCTGGGCGAGTTGTCGTGGCGAATGGGCTTGCCCATTGCGGCGATCAATCTTCTCATCATGGGCCTGGCTGTCGCCAGTGTGAATCCGAGAATTGGCAAAAGTTATCACCTCGCCATAGCCTTGTTTTGTTTCATCTCTTACTACAACATGGTCAATGTGGGTCAAAACTGGATTGGGACTGGCAAAACCAGCTTTCCAGCTTTGATGGTCGGCTTGCATGGCGGCGCTTTTTGCTTTGCCATGGCATGGTTACTTTTCAGGCATTTCAATTTGTCGTGGCGCCATCTTTGGCTTCTGCCGCTTCGTCGAACTGCAAAGGTTTCAACATGAAAACCATTCGTCGACTCATTCACGGTGAAATCATTCGAGCTGTGAGCTTTGTAGTTTTTGGATTTTTAGCGCTGTTTGTTTTTTTTGACTTGGTTGACCAACTTCAAACGCTCAGTCGCAACAAATTTCAGGGTTACCAAATTCAGCACGCTTTGATGTATGTGGCGCTGCTCATGCCAAGCCATTTTTACGAGTTGCTGCCCATTTCTGTGCTAATAGGCTCTATTTTTGTCATGGCACGCTTTGCACAAAGTTCTGAATTCACCATCTTGAGAACGGGTGGCTTGGGTCCTTGGCGAGCACTTCAAACACTTTTTCAATTGGGTTTGGTTTTCGTCTTTGTGACATTCATTTTTGGCGACTACATCTCGCCTTGGACAGACAAGCAAGCTCAACTTTTAAAAGCCCATTACCAAGGCCAAATTACCATAGGACAGACGGGTGCTTGGTTGCGAGAAAAACAAGCCGACTCGCAATTTGCTGTGAATGTCAGATCTTTAAGCAGTGAAGGCCAGCCGGAGACAATTCGTATCCATGAATTTGACAATGAGGGTCGACTCAAAGCCATGACAATGGCGTCCACAGCGCAAATTATGTCGGATGGTACTTGGCTTTTAAAACCGGCAGATCGCAGAATTTTTATAACGGGTAAAAATGCAGCGTCAAGCATTGACACATTGAATCTTCCCCAATGGGCTTGGAAAACGGAAATCACTTCTGAAATGATTTCTGCCGCCTTGTTGAGTCCTGATCGCATGAAGACCATCGACTTGTTTCAATACATGCGCCACTTGGCTGCCAATGGTCAAAGCGCACAGCGCTACGAAATTGAGTTTTGGCGCAAAGTTTTCTATCCTTTGAGTTGCTTGGTCATGTTGACCTTGGCATTGCCATTTGCATACCTCCATTTTCGATCTGGCAACATTGCAGGCTATGTCTTTGGCGGCGTGATGGCAGGCATCAGTTTTTACTTACTGAACAACGTTTTTGGCTTTATGGGCAATTTGCAAAACTGGCAACCTTGGCTCACTGCGGCTGCCCCCGCCCTCATTTACAGTCTGGTTTCACTGGCTACTTTTGGGTGGCTTGTTTTGCGCCAATAAGGAAATTGCAATTCATGCCCTCCAGTTCAAACCAACAGGCCGTCATTTTGTTTGCGCATGGCTCCCGTGACCCGCTTTGGCGACGCCCTATTGAAGCCGTTGCAGAGCGAATGAGGCAACTCGCGCCACACACAGAAGCTGTTTGCGCCTATCTAGAGTTATCCGAACCCGATTTGCCATCTACGGTTTCAAAATTGGTTGCGCATGGCACCACCACCATTCAAATCGTTCCGATGTTTCTGGGTGTGGGTAAACATGCTAGGGAAGATTTGCCCCAATTGGTTCAAGCGCTCAAGGGGCAATATCCCAATGTGACTTTTGAGTTGCGACAGGCAATTGGCGAAGAGCCTGAACTCATCCATGCCATGGCGACCATTGCTTTGCGAGTGAACTGACGCACCCCTTCTGCGCCGTGTGGCTGAAGGTCTGTTACCAGTCTCTTTAGATCAATAAGGCATAATAAACCCATACTTACTGGGCTTATTGATATGAACTTACATCAATTTCGATTTGTACAAGAGGCGGCGCGTCGGAATTTGAATCTGACAGAAGCTGCCAAGGCGCTACACACCTCACAACCTGGAGTGTCCAAAGCCATCATTGAGCTGGAGCAAGAGCTGGGAATTGATATCTTCGCGCGCCACGGCAAGCGACTCAAACGAATCACGGAGCCTGGGCAACACGTTCTGAAAAGCATTGAAGTCATCATGCGCGAGATTGGCAACCTTAAAAAAATTGGCGACCAATACAGTGCACAAAACAACGGTACTTTGTCGATCGCGACCACCCATACTCAAGCCAGGTACGTGTTGCCGTTGCCTGTCGCCAAATTGCGCGAACTGTATCCGCAAGTCAACATCAGCTTGCATCAAGGCTCGCCCGATCAAGTGGCCAAAATGCTTTTGGACGATACGGCGGAAATAGGCATGGCCACAGAATCATTGGCCAATTATGAAGACCTGGTCACACTGCCATGTTATGAGTGGCAACACATGCTGGTACTTCCACCAGACCATCCCTTGGCACACAAAAAACACCTTCATTTAGAAGACATTGCCAAAGAGCCTCTGATCACGTACCACCCGTCGTTCACGGGGCGAACAAAAATTGACGCTGCATTTGCAAGTAAAAATTTGCACCCTCGCATTGCACTCGAGGCCATTGACTCTGATGTGATCAAAACCTATGTTCGATTGGGCTTGGGCGTTGGCATTGTGGCCGAAATGGCCATGAAAGACGACCCTGTGGGCGATTTGATTGCCCGCCCTTTGGGTGATTTATTGGGTAAAAACGTTGCGAGAGTTGCATTCAAACGCGGCGCTTATCTCAGAAACTTTGTCTATCAATTTGCCGAATTGTTGAGTGACAGATTGACCGCAGCCTTGGTGGCCAAGGCCATGACAGGTCATGTCAATGATTACTAAATTTGAAAATGGTCCCGCCATGACACCACAGCTCATTTCCAAACACCCCAACATGGGGACCACCATTTTCACAGTCATGTCTGGCTTGGCTGCCGAAGCCGGCGCAGTCAACCTGGGACAAGGTTTTCCCGATTTTGAATGCGATCCAGCCCTAGTGAACGCCGTGACACAGGCCATGCAAGACGGGCTGAACCAATACCCGCTCATGCCAGGCGCTATGCCCCTGCGAGAAGCTGTTTCGAAAAAAATTGAGTCACTGTATGGATACCACTACGATGCTCAAACCGAAATTACCATCACCGCCGGTGCCACCCAAGCTTTGATCACCATCATGCTGGCCGTGGTTCATCCTGGGGATGAAGTGATTGTGCTGGAGCCATGCTACGATTGTTATGTGCCCAATGTAGAAATGGCGGGTGGTGTGGTGGTTCGGGTGCCATTGACGCCCGGCACATTCAAGCCAGACTTTGACAAAATTCAAGCGGCTATTTCTTTAAAAACTCGCGCCATTTTGATCAACTCCCCACACAACCCTAGTGGCATGGTTTGGCGTCACGAGGAAATGTTGAAGCTACAAGAAATTTTGGCGCCAACCAACATCGTGCTCATCAGCGATGAAGTCTATGAGCACATGGTCTATGAACCCCTTCAGCATCACAGTGCAAGCGCCTACCCAGGGCTAGCACAACGCGCATTTGTGGTTTCGAGTTTTGGCAAAAGTTACCATGTGACGGGCTGGAAAGTAGGCACGGTTGCAGCGCCCGCTTCGATGACCACTGAATTTCGCAAAGTTCACCAGTTCAATGTTTTTACAGTGAACACGCCTGTTCAGTTTGGTTTGGCACGCTACATGTCAGACCCCAAACCGTATTTGGATTTACCCAAGTTTTATCAGCGCAAACGAGACTTCTTCAGGCAAGGCCTGTCAGCCACCAAATTCAAGCTATTGCCCGGGGAAGGAACCTACTTCCAATGCGCCGATATCTCTAGCCTCTCGGTACCAGAGAAAGATTTGGGAGAAGCAGAATTTTGCAAATGGTTAACCCGAGAAATTGGGGTGGCAGCCATACCCATGTCAGCGTTTTATGGCGACTCATTTGACCAAAACGTCATTCGGTTTTGTTTTGCAAAGAAAGACAGCACGCTTCAAGCGGCCATCGAAAGACTGGCCAAGCTTTAATCGTCTGATTCAGGCACAAGATTGGGAAACAAAACGGAGTTGAATCCAAACTTGGTGAAATCACGAACGCGCTGTGGGTACAAAATACCAATCAAGTGATCGCACTCATGTTGCACAACTTTGGCATGAAAGCCACTGGCTGTTCTTTCAATGTGCTGGCCCTGCTCATCAAAACCTGTGTATTGAATGTGCTGCCATCGAGGCACAACAGCTCGCAAACCCGGTACAGAGAGGCACCCTTCCCAATCATGCTGCATCTCATCCCCGATGGGTGTGATGACCGGATTGATTAGGATGGTGAAAGGAATAGGCGCAGCATCAGGGTAGCGAGAAATGACTTGGCCCGTACCAAAAATTACCAGTTGAATATCCCAGCCAATTTGGGGCGCAGCCAGTCCAGCACCACTGGCTGCAATCATGGTCTCTTTCATGTCGGCAATGCCTTGAATCAATTCTGGCGTGTTGAATGCCGTGACCGGCTTTGCCTGACGCAAGAGGCGTTCATCACCCATCTTCAAAATTTCACGAACTGTCATTTGAATTTCCCTTTAACAATGCCAAAAGACCCAGCTCGTCCAAAACGGGCACACCTAAAGCCAAAGCTTTTTCAAGCTTGCTACCCGCTTCAGACCCCGCGACCACATAGCTTGTTTTTTGACTGACAGAACCAGCGACTTTGGCACCCGCAGCTTCCAACATGGCTTTGGCCTCATCGCGACCTAAGTTTGGCAATGTGCCCGTCAGCACAATGGTTCTCCCCGCCAAAGGAAGAGACGCCCTTTCTGCAGGCGGTCCTTCTTGCCACTTAACACCACATGCCCTGAGCTGAGCCACAATTTCTTGGTGGTGTGCTTGAGCAAAAAAGGTCAGAACGCTTTGCGCCACAATGGGCCCCACATCGGCAACTTGCAACAGCTCCTCAAGGGTCGCGTTCATCAAAGCATCTAGCGTTCCAAAGTGCCGCGCAAATTCTTTGGCGGTAGCCTCACCAACATGCCGAATGCCAAGACCATAAATAAATCTTGGCAAACTCGTTTCCTTGGAAGCTTCTAAGGCTTTCAAAATATTGAGCGCAGATTTTTCTGCCATGCGGTCGAGTTGAACCAAAGCAGTTAAGCCTAATTTGTACAAATCTGGCAAGGTGCGAATCACCCCTGCATCAACCAATTGGTCAATCAGTTTCTCACCCAAGCCATCCACTTCAACAGCTCTTCTTTGGGCGAAATGCAAAAAGGCTTGCTTGCGTTGGGCACCACAAAACAAACCACCAGTACAGCGGTAATCGGCCTCGTCCTCATCTCGCACCGCAGGACTTGCGCACACAGGGCAGATGTGCGGCATGGTGAAAATTTCAGCGCCCATTTGGCGCTTATCAATCATCACCCCAACCACCTCCGGAATCACATCGCCAGCACGCCGCACAATGACGGTATCGCCAATGCGAACATCTTTGCGGCGGGCTTCGTCTTCGTTGTGCAGGGTGGCATTGGTCACGGTCACTCCGCCCACAAAAACGGGCGCCAATTTGGCCACGGGTGTTAACTTGCCTGTACGCCCTACTTGCACATCAATGGCCAACACAGTGGTTAACTCTTCTTGTGCAGGATATTTGTGGGCTACCGCCCAGCGCGGTTCTCGGGTCACAAATCCCAGCTTTTCTTGCAGCGCCAGTTCATTGACCTTGTAGACCACGCCATCAATGTCATAAGGCAAAGAGTCGCGTTGCTGAGCAATCTCTTGGTAAAAAGCGACGAGGCCAGATACACCCAAGACACACTTGGTTTGAATGGCCACAGGAAAGCCCCAAAATTTGAGGGTTTGCAGCAATGCATAGTGATTCTGAAACGGCGCATGACCTTCTGGCCAACCCGCCACCTCGCCTAATCCGTAAGCGAAAAAACTCAAGGGCCGCTGAGCCGCAATGTTGGAATCGAGTTGCCTCACTGCGCCCGCAGCAGCATTGCGAGGATTGACAAAGGTTTTTTCACCCTTGATGCCATCTGTAATTTTTTGGAGTTGCCGTTGATTGAGCGCATCAAAGTGGTCGCGTCGCATATAGACTTCACCGCGAACTTCCAACACATCTGGAACGTCTGGCGGTAGCTGCAAAGGAATTTGGCCGATGGTTCGGATGTTGTGGGTCACATCTTCGCCCTGCTCACCGTCCCCCCTTGTAGCAGCTTGAACCAAAACTCCCTTTTCGTAGCGCAGGCTCATGGCCAGGCCATCAAATTTGAGTTCAGCCACATAGCTGACTTGGGGAGCATCTTCTGTCAAACCCAATTCTTTTCTAACTCGCGCATCAAAAGCAATTGCACCGGAGGCGCCAGTGTCGGTTTCGGTTCGAATGCTCAGCATCGGAACTTGATGTCGCACCGAGGTGAATTCCGGTAACACTGCACCGCCTACCCTTTGTGTGGGTGAATCAGCCGAGGCCAGCGAAGGATGTTGATGTTCTATTTCTTGGAGTTGCCGAAACAGTCGGTCATATTCTGCGTCTGGTACTTCTGGCGCATCCAATGTGTAATAGGCATGCGCGTAGCGATGCAATAGGTGGCGAAGCTCTGAAGCTTTTTGTCTGGCAAGTTCCAAAGCGTTGAGCGCTTGCTGCTTGTCTTCTGGCGAATCTGAAAACAAATCTAAGTTCACTTTGACAAGCTTGACTCAGTTAGGAAAACAAACGACGAGCTTGGGGTGATCCGGCAGACAATTCTCGCTGGTCTAGTGCATCGTAGAGTTGTTCTAAATCGAGTGCAATGGCGTTCAAGTCGGGCTCGCTCAAGGCATGACCAGCACCATCGGTGATCACACCATCCATCTCCTTGCCCAAAATGCGCGCAGCCTCACGCAAGCGCGCAAACGCGTGCTCTTCGCGGGGCACTTGAGGCACATCAAGACTCAGTGAGAACTCCCGGATGGCTGACAAAGCAGGGTCATCGGCCATGGCCGCTTGCGTGTCAAACGACAGTGACAAGATAGGCGGCAATCCTTGTACGGCCGCAGCCAAAACCATTCGGCCAGGAATCACCCCAGCAACAAATCCCCACCGAGCGGCGTGCTGCTGAATGTAGCCAGGACTCCAGGCTGCCGAAGTGGCACAAACGGTAAAGCTCAATTGGGCGTCGTGCGCGCTGGCAAATTGATCAAGCTCTCGAGCGCGCGCCACTTCTTCCAACATGTCGGGAAATTCAGGCTCACCCCCCACTGAGTCGGCAAACGCTTGGGCTTTGATCACAAACTCTGAATATTCAATTTCATTCAATGGCCCAACACGATTGGCCAACTGAACACCGGCTTGAAATGCGTGATACCGCCGACCCGCAACGGGCATTTCCCATTCACCGGTTGTGTCATTCAAGCCTTCTACTGCAAAGGGCTTGGTACCAACACGGCGTGTAGCCGGTAAAGCAGCCAAAGCCGCATCGCCAGAAACCTGGACATCCACCTCAATGGCGGCAATCACATCAATGAGTGCGTCAAGGGGGGGCTTCTTTTCAGGCGCAGGAAGTATGTCGATAGCATCTTCTAAAAAGGAAGGGTCTTGGGGGCCTTTGCGATCTGCAACGGACGCATCAAGCGCCAGACCCTGACCCGTACCCGATAGCTCAGGTGCAGCTTGTCGTGGCGCATTTTGGCGTGCTGTCCAAATGTTGTACAAAACAACGCCCACCAGAGTCAGACCACCTACGATTAACAGACTGTTTTGCAAAGAGTTCATGTTTGAAATGAAAACGGGATGTTTAAAAAAATGTCAGCCCAGTTAGGTCAAATCGGCCATAGACACTGCGGCCTCCATGTCCACCGCCACAATGCGAGAAACACCCTGCTCTTGCATCGTCACACCGATCAATTGTTCTGCCATTTCCATGGCGATCTTGTTGTGACTGATGAACAAGAATTGGGTTTCCTTGCCCATGCTCTTGACCAACTTGGCATAACGTTCGGTGTTACTGTCGTCAAGGGGTGCATCCACCTCATCCAACAAACAAAATGGTGCTGGATTGAGTTGGAAAATAGCAAATACCAAGGCAATGGCGGTCAGCGCTTTTTCGCCACCCGACAAAAGGTGAATGGTTTGATTCTTTTTGCCAGGCGGTTGGGCCATGACCTGAACCCCAGAGTCCAAAATTTCATCACCCGTCATGACCAAGCGTGCGTTGCCACCCCCAAACAATTCGGGGAACATGCGGCCGAAATGCTCATTCACAATTTTGAAAGTACCACCCAAAAGTTCTCTGGTTTCTGCATCAATTTTCTTGATGGCATCTTCCAAGGTGGTCATGGCCTCGGTCAAGTCGGCAGTTTGGGCGTCGAGGAAAATCTTGCGTTCACGCGAAACAGTGAGCTCATCCAATGCCGCCAAGTTAACAGCGCCCAAGGCTGCAATTTCGCGATTGAGTCGATCAATTTCAGATTGCAGGCCTGTCAGTTTCACATTGCCATCTTCAATGGACTTAGCCAACAAGGCTAGATCGGCCTCTGCATCGACCAACAACTGCGTGTATTGCTCAAGGCCCAAGCGCGAAGCCTGCTCTTTGAGTTGCAGCTCCGTGATTCTTTGACGAAGAGGATCAAGCTCTCGCTCAAAACTCATACGGCGTTCATCGCTGGCGCGCAAACGGGAGGTCAAGTCATCGTATTCACTGCGCTTGACGCCCAACACCTTCTCGCGTTCCATTTTCATGGCCAACGCATTTTGCAAACCCGCTTGGGCCGCAGCATCGGTAAGGCGCAACAACTCTTCTCGAGCACGTTCTTGTTCTTCAGCAATGCTTTGAATTTGCTGGCTAGCAGTTTCAAGTCCACGCTGCAATTCTGATCGTCTGGCGTCGAGACTGCGCTGAGAAAAAGTAGCTTCTTGAGCCAATCGCTCTAAAGTGCGCTGTTGCTCACGGCACTCCGACAATTTTCGCTCAGACTCAATTACACGTTCATCCAATTGAGCATGCCGTTCTTGGCTGTCGGCCAATTGCATGTCGAGCTCTTCAAAGCGGCCTTCTGCCGTCATTCGACGCTCTTGCAAATCTTCCAAGCTCAAGTCAACTTCAGACATGTCGCTGGCAATTTGCTCGGTACGCGCGCGGGTTTGCTCAGTCCATTGAGAAAGGCGAAGTGTTTCTACCTGTAGTTCATGCGCTTTGGCTTGAGTCTCTGAGGCTTCTTGGCGAACAGAAACCAATCGGAGGGCCGCATCGGAATAAGCGGCTTCTGCACGCACAGAAGCCGTTCGAGTCTCTTCCGCAATGAGCGTTTGGGCACGCAATTGCTTTTCAAAGTTTTCAATGTCTTGTGCGCGAGCCAACAGGCCAGCTTGTTCTGAATCGGGCGCGTAGAAACTCACGCTGTGCTTGCCAATGGCGTGGCCAGCTTGAACCACCAAACACTCAGCGCCTTGAAGTTGGTCACGCCAAGCCATGGCATCTTCTAGTGATGGCGCCGTAAAGTAGCCCTGCAACCAATCGGTCAATAAGGCTGAGAGGCCCGCATCAGAAAGTCTGAGCAAATCAGAAAGAGGCCGACAACCTGCAGGCAAGCCTTTGCGAGCAGTCGATTGAGTTGCATTGGGGGGTGAATAAAAAGAAAGTTTGGCAGGCGGCGAATCAAGCGCAAAAGACTTCACCATGTCTAAGCGAGAGACTTCAAGGGAAAATAGGCGCTCCCGAAGTGCCGACTCCATGGCATTTTCCCAACCGGGCTCCATGTGAATCTTGCTCCACAAACCCTGAAGCCCTTCTAAGCCATGCTTGGTGAGCCAAGGCTTGAGCTTGCCATCGGTTTTCACTTTTTCTTGGAGTGATTTAAGCGCTTCAATTTTGGCAGTGAGGTCAGCCAACTTGGCAGATTCATCGTTCACCGCCTGTTGTTGATCGCGGCGCTCTTGGTCTAGCAAGGGGGTCTGCGACTCCAACTCTTCAAGTCGAGCATGGCTCTCCTTGGCCAAAGCGTCTGCTTGTGCCAGCTGCTCTTGCAATTGGGCGAGTTTTTGCTCATCCGGTGCATCCAAAGCATTTCGATCAGCCACCAAACGTTCGCGCCTGAGCGTGAGCTGGCGCGTTTGGTCTTCAATGTTGCGTTGATCGGCCGCGAGCACTTGAATTTGCTGCTGAACTTGCACCACGCTGCCGCGTTGTTCATTGGCTTTGGCTTGAGCTTGGCGCAAAGCTTCTTCCAGTTCTGGCAATGCTTGCGCTTGATCTTCAACCTGGGCAGCCAGCGTGATGGTTTGATCTTCAGCTTGCAATGCTTGTTCTGCCAAGGACTCAAGCTCGGCTTGAGCTTGAACTTGCCGGTCTGACCAGTCGGCGGTTTGCGCTTGCAATTGGGTCAAGCGCTGTTCGGCTCGCTGACGTCCTTCTACGACAAAGCGAATTTCCGCCTCAAGTCGGCCAACTTCGGCACTGGCTTCGTACAAAAGACCTTGGGCTTGATTGACCTGATCGCCCGCCGCGTAATGCGCTTGACGGACTGTCTCGAGATCTGCTTCCACGTGGCGCAGATCAGCAATTCGAGCTTCTAAATCAAGCACCGCTTTATCGACGTCGGCTTTGATTTTGACCTGATCGGACTCAGCATCAGCGCGTTTGAAAAACCAAAGCTGTTGCTGCTTCAAGGTACTGTCAGCTTTTAAATCGTTGAAGCGCTGAGCCACTTCAGCCTGTTTTTCCAATTTTTCTAAGTTGGCATTGAGTTCACGCAGAATGTCTTCAACCCGCGTCAAATTCTCTCGCGTATC
>JAPLPO010000200.1 GCA_026400155.1 Burkholderiales bacterium
GTCCATGGTGCCAATGATGGCCACTGCGTCGGCCAGCATGTGGCCACGGGCCATTTCATCAAGGGTCGCCAGATGGGCATAGCCCGGGGCACGGATTTTTAAGCGGTAAGGCTTGTTGGCGCCATCGCTGACAAGGTAAATGCCAAACTCACCTTTGGGATGCTCAACGGCTGCATAGGCCTGGCCTTCGGGCACATGGAAACCTTCTGTGAACAGTTTGAAATGGTGAATCAAACCTTCCATATTGGTCTTCATGGACTCACGCGAAGGCGGTGCAATTTTGTGATTGTCTGTGATGACAGGGCCAGGGTTGGCGCGCAACCATTTGATGCATTGTTGAATGATGCGATTGGATTCACGCATTTCTTGCATGCGCACCAAATAGCGATCGTAGCTATCGCCTGTTTTGCCCACGGGCACATCAAACTCCATTTCAGAGTATGTTTCGTAGGGTTGTTTTTTGCGCAAGTCCCACGCAATGCCAGAGCCACGCAACATAGGGCCCGTCATTCCCAAGTTAAGGGCACGCTCAGGAGACACCACACCAATGCCCACTGTGCGCTGTTTCCAAATGCGGTTGTTGGTGAGAAGCGTTTCGTACTCATCGATGCAAGCGGGAAAGCGATGGGTGAAATCTTCAATGAAATCAAGCAAGGAGCCTTGCCGATTGACATTCAAGGCTGCAATGGCTTTGGCATTGCGAATTTTGTTCACCTGATACTGCGCCATGGCGTCTGGCAAGTCGCGATAGACACCGCCCGGACGGAAATAGGCTGCATGCATGCGCGCACCTGAAACAGCCTCATACATGTCAAACAAATCTTCACGCTCGCGGAAGGCGTAAATTAAAACGGTAGAGCTGCCACAGTCGTTGGCATGCGAGCCCAACCACATGAGGTGGTTGAGCAAGCGCGTGATTTCGGAGAACATGACGCGGATGTACTGCGCGCGCTTTGGCACCTCAATACCAAGCAATTTTTCAATGGCCAAGCAATAGGCGTGCTCATTGGACATCATGGACACATAGTCCAAGCGGTCCATGTAGGGCAAGGACTGAATGTAGGTTTTGGTTTCGGCCAACTTTTCTGTGGCGCGATGCAAGAGCCCGATGTGCGGGTCGGCGCGCTGCACGACTTCGCCATCAAGCTCAAGAACCAAGCGAAGAACGCCGTGTGCCGCTGGGTGCTGAGGACCAAAGTTGAGGGTGTAGTTTTTAATTTCTGCCATATTGATTCACACAAGTGCCCAAGCGCTCAGTGCAGGCCTCCGTATTTGTCTTCACGGATGATCCTGGGGGTGATTTCACGAGGCTCAATGGAGACCGGCTCATAAATCACGCGGGCGCGCTCAGCGTCATATCGCATTTCGACATGACCCGACACAGGAAAGTCTTTGCGGAAAGGATGGCCAATGAAGCCGTAGTCGGTGAGAATGCGGCGTAAATCTTGGTGGCCTTCAAACACAATGCCGTACAAGTCAAATGCTTCGCGCTCATACCAGTTGGCAGAGTTCCACAAGTTGTTGACAGAATCGACCAAAGGCAAATCGTCATCGGGGCAAAGCACCATGACACGCACACGCTGGTTGAGGCTGACAGACAAGAGGTGTACAACAACACCAAATCGGGGCCCATCGGTACCGACCTCACCAAAGGTGGAGTAGTCCATGCCACACAGGTCCATGAGTTGCTCGAATTTGCAAGCGGGAGCATCGCGCAAAGTTTGCATCACACTGAGGTAATTGGCCGCAGGCACTTTGATGCTTACTTCGCCCAAGGACAAAGCAACTTCGGAGACTTGTGTGCCCAAAACCTGAACGAGGTTTTGTTGAAGTTGTTCGGGATGAATTGAAAAAGTCATGTCGATTCTTTCAAACCCGCGCAATGGTGTTGGTACGGCGAATTTTTTGTTGCAACTGAATGATGCCGTAGATCAAGGCCTCTGCAGTGGGTGGGCATCCAGGTACATAAACATCGACCGGCACAATGCGGTCACAACCCCGAACAACCGAATAGCTGTAGTGGTAATAACCACCACCGTTGGCGCACGAACCCATGGAAATTACCCAACGTGGCTCCGACATTTGGTCGTAGACCTTGCGAAGCGCAGGAGCCATTTTGTTGGTCAAGGTGCCGGCCACAATCATCAAATCACTTTGGCGAGGGCTGGCTCGAAAAACTTCTGCACCAAAGCGCGCCAAATCGTAGCGCGCTGTAGCGGCGTGCATCATTTCGACCGCACAGCATGCCAAACCAAACGTCATGGGCCACAAAGAGCCCGTTTTAGCCCAGTTCACCACAGAGTCATAACTCGTGGTGATAAAGCCTTCTTTCATCACGCCTTCAATCATTGTTCACATCCTTGTTGAAGCACAGAGTCAATACAAATTTAAGTTGGTGTAGACCCAAGGTGGGGATCACTCCCAATCGAGCGCACCCTTTTTCCACTCATACACAAATCCAACGACCAAAATGCTGAGGAAAATAACGACACCGATAAAACCTTCAATGCCCACTTCCTTAAGCGCTACAGCCCAAGGGAAAAGGAATGCAATTTCGAGGTCAAACAAAATAAACAAGATGGCCACCAAATAGTAGCGGACGTCGAATTTCATGCGGGCATCTTCGAAGGCTTCGAAGCCACATTCGTAGGGTGAGTTTTTTGCGGCGTCGGGACGATTGGGACCCAAAATGTAGCCAAGAACCTGAGGAATAACGCCAATGGCAAGGCCTACCAAGATGAACAACAAGATAGGCAGATATTGGTCGAGGTTGATCATGGACTTCAAATCAATGATGAGACGCTGAATGTGAACACTCAGCGTCTCGATTTTGGTGCCGTCGGCGAGACTCGAACTCGCACAGCTTTCGCCACTACCCCCTCAAGATAGCGTGTCTACCAATTTCACCACGACGGCGGTTATTTGCTCTGATGGCATGAGGAATCCACAAGTGGAAATTTAGCGCTCAGAACAACTCGTAGTTTACCTCTAAACAAGCTGTTTATGAGAGGTAAACGCCGAAATTTGTGGCTCTGATCAAGAAGTCACAACAAGTCAGAAATCTTACTTTGAGCTTGCTGGGCTGGCGGGTGTAGCAGGCTTGTTACCCGGAATTTGCGAGGCGGGGCTGTTGTCAATGGGTGCCGGCACAGCCGATGGCGCAATCACAGAGCTGCCTTCTAAAACGCTGCCTGAAGACGCAGGGCGCAAGTTGCCAAAATAAGCCAACAGCAAAGTGGTTACAAAAAATACAGTTGCCAAAACTGCGGTGGTCCGCGACAAGAAATTGGCACCGCCAGAGGCACCAAAAAGGCTGCCAGAGTTGCCGCTGCCAAAAGCCGCACCCATGTCAGCACCTTTGCCCTGCTGCACCAAAATAAGCCCAATCATGGCCAATGCCGACAACATTTGTACAGCCAAAATTACGGTGATCATTGCGTTCATGTATCGCTCCCTATCTAAATATCTTCAGTCAAATGTTCAGGCCACCCGTAGGCGGGCACTGAACCTGCAGCCATGATGGCCAAAAAGTCGGGTGCCTTGAGGGCTGCGCCGCCAATCAAGCCACCATCAATATCGGTTTGTGCCAGCAACTGAGCGGCATTGGCGGCATTCATACTGCCGCCGTACAAAATAGAAATACGGTCTGAATGCGGTGAAGCCGCCTTCAGCTGAGCACGCAAAACAGCATGCACTTCTTGCGCTTGTTCAGGAGACGCTGTGCGCCCTGTCCCAATGGCCCACACGGGCTCGTAAGCTACCACAATTTCGCTGATGCAATGACCATTGGTGTGAATGACAGCGGCCAATTGGCGCTTCACCACTTCCTCGGTTTTGCCTGCTTCGCGATCGGCCAAAGTTTCGCCCACACACACAATGGGGGTGATGCCTGCGGACAAAGCGCACTGCGCTTTGAGGGCTACGGTGGCATCCGACTCTGCGTGGTATTGGCGGCGCTCTGAATGACCCACGATGGCATAACGCACCGCAAAATCTTTCAACATGCCTGCAGAGATTTCGCCCGTGAAGGCACCCGTCTCTTGCGCAGACACATCTTGAGAACCCAAGGCAATGAGCGATTGACCCGAAAGCAAAGCCTGAACCTGCGACAAATAAGCTGCAGGCACACAGACAGCTGCCTGACAGTTCATGCCAAGGCTGCCGTCCAACACCGCTTGCAACAAAGAAGCGTTGGCAGACAAACTGCCATTCATCTTCCAGTTGCCAGCAATGAGCTTTTTCTTCATGGTCAATCCTTCAAAGCAAAGACGTCAATCACTCTGACTGCGAAGGCGCAGAAGGACGATCCAGCAAGGCTTTCATCGACAATTTGACACGGCCTTTTTCGTCTGTTTCAAGCACCTTGACTTTGACGATCTGGCCTTCTTGCAAATAATCAGACACTTTTTCAACGCGCTCGTGTGCAATTTGGCTGATGTGCAGCAAGCCATCTTTGCCAGGCAACAAGTTGATCAAAGCACCGAAGTCGAGCAATTTGGTCACAGGGCCTTCGTACACTTTGCCAATTTCAACTTCAGCGGTAATTTGCTCAATGCGGCGTTTGGCTTCATCGGCCTTGGCACCGTCAGTGGCAGCAATGGTGATCGTGCCGTCTTCGCTGATGTTGATTTGAGTGCCAGTTTCTTCTGTCAACGCACGGATGGTGGCGCCGCCCTTGCCGATCACATCGCGAATTTTCTCGGGATTGATCTTCATGGTGAAGAGCTTGGGAGCGAAGTTGGACACTTCTGTTTTGGCTTCGCTCATGGCGTCTTGCATCTTGCCCAAGATGTGCATGCGTGCTTCTTTGGCTTGTGCCAATGCCACTTGCATGATCTCTTTGGTAATGCCTTGGATTTTGATGTCCATTTGCAGCGCAGTCACACCGTTGGTGGTACCAGCCACTTTAAAGTCCATGTCACCCAAATGATCTTCGTCGCCCAAGATGTCGGTTAACACGGCAAAGCGGTTGGCATCTTTGATGAGGCCCATGGCAATACCGGCCACGTGTGCTTTCATGGGCACGCCAGCGTCCATCAAGGACAAGCAGCCACCGCAGACAGAAGCCATGGAAGAAGAACCATTGGACTCTGTAATTTCAGACACCACACGCATGGTATAGGGAAACTCTTCTTTGCTTGGCAACACAGCGGTCAAAGCGCGCTTGGCCAAACGGCCGTGACCAATTTTGCGACGCTTGGTAGAACCCATGCGGCCCACTTCGCCTGTGGCAAAGGGAGGCATGTTGTAGTGCAGCATGAAGCGGTCTTCGTACTCACCAGACAAAGCATCAATGCGTTGTGCATCGCGCTCAGTGCCCAAAGTAGTAATCACCAAAGCTTGTGTTTCGCCGCGTGTGAACAAGCTGGAGCCGTGAGTGCGTGGCAGCACTGAGTTGCGAATTTCGATAGGACGCACAGTGCGTGTGTCGCGACCGTCGATGCGCGGCTCGCCTGCCAAAATTTGGCTGCGAACAATGTTGGCTTCGATGTCAAACAACATGCCTTCCACTTTGACGCTGTCGAACTCAACGCCTTCAGCCTTGAGGCCTGCCATGGTGGCAGCGTAGGTTTCGCGGCAAGCTTGTGTGCGGCTTTGTTTGTTGCGAATTTGGTAAGCAGCGCGGAGTTTTTCATCGGCGTGTACTTTCACTTTGGCAATGAGGTCTTCGTCTTTCGCGGGCGCAGTCCAATCCCATGCCGGCTTGCCAGCATCGCGCACCAGTTCATGAATGGCATTCACGGCAATGTTGCCCTGCTCGTGGCCAAACA
>JAPLPO010000197.1 GCA_026400155.1 Burkholderiales bacterium
CTTTCAAAATCTTGGTGTTGGTCACCAACTAGTCCTCGCCCACAATTTGAACCTTTTGGCCCAAACGCTCGGTGAGCAACTTCCAACCGTCCCAGTCGCCCTCGGCCATACCGTCTTCAATGCTAATGATCGGGTACTTGTCGACCCAAGTGGCCAACATGTCGATCCATTGCTCGCCTGTTAAGGCCAAGCCTTCGCCTTCGAGTTCGTATTTGCCATCTTTGTAAAACTCGCTGGCAGCACAGTCGAGGCCAATGGCAATTTGCTCGCCAGCGGTGTAACCCGCCGCACTGATGGCGTCCAAAATCATTTGAATGGCAGCTTCATGGTTGGGCACGTTGGGGGCAAAGCCACCTTCGTCACCCACCGCAATGCTCATGCCCTTGTCGTGAATGATTTTCTTCAAAGCGTGAAACACTTCAGCGCCATAACGCACGGCTTCACGGAAGCTTGGCGCGCCCACGGGGATGATCATGAACTCTTGCAAGTCGAGGTTGTTGTTGGCGTGGGCGCCGCCGTTGATGACGTTCATCATGGGTACGGGCAATTGGCATGCGTGCATGCCGCCGAAGTAGCGGTACAAGGGCAAGCCAGATTCTTCAGCCGCAGCGCGGGCCACGGCCATGGACACGGCCAGCATGGCATTGGCGCCCAAACGGCTCTTGTTGTCTGTGCCGTCCAAGTCGATGAGGGTTTTGTCGAGGAATGACTGCTCGGAAGCATCGAGGCCCAACACGGCTTCGGAGATTTCGGTGTTGATGTGCTCAACCGCTTTCAATACGCCTTTGCCCAGGTAGCGGCTTGTGTCGCCATCACGCAATTCAATGGCTTCGCGGCTACCGGTAGAAGCGCCAGAAGGCACTGCGGCACGGCCCATGACGCCTGACTCTAACAACACATCGCATTCAACGGTGGGGTTGCCGCGGCTGTCTAAGATTTCGCGGCCCACAATGTCAACAATCGCACTCATGTTTACTTCTCTCTGTCTAAATTAAAAATCGTTAAATCAAAAAACCAGCTCGGATGATGCAGTCAATCACTTGAAATTGTTTTCGAGGAACGGGTTCTTTTTGGTCACTGCGTCAAGTTCCAATAAAGTTTCCAACAGGGCTCTCATGTGTTGCAAGGGCACGGCATTCGGGCCATCCGACATGGCCTCTGCTGGGTTGGGGTGGGTTTCCATGAACAAGCCTGCCACACCCACAGCCACCGCTGCACGCGACAACACAGGTACCATCTCGCGCATGCCGCCAGAACTGGTGCCTTGGCCACCGGGCAATTGAACCGAGTGGGTGGCGTCGTAAACCACAGGCGCGCCGGTTTCGCGCATGATGGCCAAGCTGCGCATGTCAGATACCAGGTTGTTGTAACCAAAGCTGGCGCCGCGCTCGCAAGCCATGAAGTTGTCTTCTGGCAGACCTGCTTCACGCGCTGCAGCACGCGCTTTGTCGATCACGTTCATCATGTCGTGAGGGGCCAAGAACTGGCCCTTCTTAATGTTGACCGGTTTGCCCGATTGGGCCACGGCACGAATGAAGTCTGTTTGGCGGCACAAGAACGCGGGGGTTTGCAACACGTCCACAACGGCCGCCACTGCGGGAATGTCGGCTTCGGTGTGCACATCGGTAAGGATGGGAACGTGAAGTTCGCGTTTGACCTTGGCCAATATTTCCAAACCTTTTTCCATGCCGGGGCCGCGAAAGGTGCTGCCAGATGAACGATTGGCTTTGTCGTAGCTGCTCTTGAAGATAAAAGGAATGCCCAAGGCCGATGTGATCTCTTTTAAGGTGCCTGCCGTGTCCATTTGCAGTTGTTCAGACTCAATGACGCAAGGGCCGGCAATCAAAAAGAAGCGCTGGTCTAGCCCAACATTAAATCCGCACAGTTTCATGGTGTTCCTGGTTGATTGGGTGAGGGGTCGCGGTTTGTTAAGCGACGGCCTTCAGGTGTTTTGCACCTTGTTGGTGATCGATGGATGCCTTGATGAAGGCATTGAACAAGGGGTGGCCATCCCAGGGGGTTGATTTGAATTCGGGGTGAAATTGCACACCGACAAACCAAGGATGCACAGACGTTGGAAGCTCAACAATTTCAGTGAGTTGTTCGCGTTGCGTCAGGGCCGAGATGACCAAACCCGCTTTGCGCAATCTTTCCAAATAATTGACGTTGGCTTCATAGCGATGGCGATGACGCTCAGTGACCACAGGGCCATAAATGCCGTGCGCCAAACTGCCTGCTGAAACATCGGAGCTTTGTGCGCCCAAACGCATGGTGCCACCTAAATCGGATTGCGCGTCGCGCACTTGGATAGTGCCGTCGGCATCTTTCCATTCATTGATGAGCGCAATGACAGGGAAGGGTGTTTCGGGCTCAAATTCGGTGCTGTTGGCGTCTTTCATGCCTGCCACGTGGCGTGCATATTCAATGGTAGCCACTTGCATGCCCAGACAAATACCCAGGTAGGGAACTTTGCCTTCGCGTGCAAATCGAGCTGTTTGAATTTTGCCCTCGATGCCGCGTTTGCCAAAACCGCCAGGCACCAAAATACCATCAAATTTGGCCAGTTGTGCCACGGATTCAGGTGTGATGGTTTCGGAGTCGATGTGTTCAATTTTGACGCGCACATGGTTGCGCATGCCAGCATGGCGCAAGGCTTCATTGACCGATTTGTAGCTGTCTGAAAGCTCCACATATTTGCCCACCATGGCAATGGAAATTTCGCCTTGGGGGTGCTCGGTTTCGTAGACCAAATCGTCCCAGCGCTTGAGGTTGGCGGGTGGGGTGTTGATGTGCAAGCGGTCGCAAATGAGAGCGTCTAGGCCTTGCTCATGCAAGACACGTGGCACTTTGTAAATGGTGTCGACGTCTGGCATGGAAATCACGCCCCAGGTTTGGACGTTGGTGAACAGAGAAATTTTGTCTTTCTCGTCATCGGGAATCATGCGATCGGCACGGCACAGAAGCGCGTCGGGTTGAATGCCAATTTCCCGCAGTTTCTGCACGGTGTGCTGTGTCGGCTTGGTTTTGAGTTCGCCTGCTGCAGCAATCCACGGAACGTAAGTGAGGTGTACAAAGGCCGCATTGTTGGGTCCTAAGCGCAAGCTCAGTTGGCGGACTGCCTCTAAGAAAGGCAAGGACTCGATGTCGCCCACGGTGCCACCAATTTCCACAATGGCCACATCAACTGCCTCAGGGGTGCCAAAGCCAGCCCCCCGCTTGATGAAATCCTGTATTTCATTGGTGATGTGAGGAATGACCTGAACAGTCTTTCCCAAGTAATCGCCGCGGCGCTCTTTTTCAAGCACGCTTTTGTAAATTTGACCCGTGGTGAAGTTGTTGGCCTTCTTCATGCGGGTGTTGATGAAGCGCTCGTAGTGGCCCAAATCGAGGTCGGTCTCGGCGCCATCGTCGGTGACAAACACTTCACCGTGTTGAAACGGTGACATGGTGCCGGGGTCGACGTTGATGTAGGGATCGAGTTTGATGAGGGTGACTGATAGGCCGCGCGATTCTAAGATTGCGGCAAGCGAGGCAGAAGCGATTCCCTTCC
>JAPLPO010000143.1 GCA_026400155.1 Burkholderiales bacterium
GGAACATCTTGCCGGGCTGCAAGCGCCATTTGCGAACAATTTTGCTTTCGGGAATGGGCAACACGCCTGTTTCAGAACCCATGATGACCATGTCATCGTCGGTGATGCAATAGCGTGAAGGCCGCAAGCCATTGCGGTCCAAAGTGGCGCCAATTTGGCGACCATCGGTAAACACAATAGAGGCAGGGCCGTCCCATGGCTCGAGCATGGCGGCGTGGTATTCATAGAATGCCTTGCGGCGCTCGTCCATGGTGTTGTGGTTTTCCCAAGGCTCGGGAATCATCATCATCACGGCTTGGCTGATGGGGTAGCCAGCCATGGTGAGCAACTCTAAACAGTTGTCAAACGTGGCTGTGTCGGATTGACCGGCAAAGCTGATGGGGTAGAGCTTTTGCAAGTCGTTGCCCAACACAGGGGAAGACATCACGCCTTCGCGCGCCTTCATCCAGTTGTAATTGCCTTTAACGGTGTTGATCTCACCGTTGTGCGCCACATAGCGGTAAGGGTGAGCCAATGGCCACTCTGGGAAGGTGTTGGTGGAGAAGCGTTGGTGCACCAAGCCCAACGCAGATACGCAGCGCTCATCTTGCAAGTCAAGATAGTAGGTACCAACTTGGTCGGCCAACAGCAAGCCTTTGTACACCACGGTACGGCTGGACATGCTGGGGATGTAGTACTCGTTGCTGTGCTTCAGTTTGAGGTTCTGAATGGCGGCACTGGCTGTTTTGCGAATAACGTAAAGCTTGCGCTCGAGTGCATCTTGAACAATCACATCAGCACCACGACCAATGAAGATCTGCTTCAAGACAGGTTCTTTTTCGCGCACAGTGGGCGACATGGGCATGTCACGGTTCACGGGCACATCGCGCCAGCCCAACAACACTTGACCTTCGGCCTTCACAGCGCGCTCAAGTTCTTGCTCGCAAGCCATGCGGGAAGCATGCTCTTTAGGCAAGAACACCATGCCCACACCGTACTCACCTTGCGCAGGCAAAGTCACGCCTTGCTTGGCCATCTCATCTCTGTAAAGCGCATCGGGCAACTGAATCAAGATACCTGCACCATCACCCATCAACTTATCGGCACCCACCGCACCCCGGTGATCCAAGTTTTCCAAAATCTTCAAAGCCTGCGTGACGATGGCATGCGTTTTAGCACCTTTGATATGGGCCACAAAGCCCACACCACAAGCGTCGTGCTCTTGAGTTGGGTCGTACAAACCCGTTTGTTGCAAAGCTAATTTTTCGGCAGCCGAAGTCATGGCGCACTCCTAAAGATATTTCGCGGGAAAGAGAGCATATTGCATTGCAACAAAAATGCCAAGAAAAATAATTGGGGTCAGATCAACATTAATTTCTTATTTTTTCAAAATTCAATTAATTGGGGACAGATCAAATTTGAGTTAAAAAGAATTCAAATAGATCAATTTTCTGTCCTGTTCGTCGCGTTAAAGTGGTTTTTTGAAGGGCCGGCCGGCCTTTTGCGGCAAGATGGGGCGCTGGGTTGTCTTCTGCAACGACTTCAAAAAATCGGGTCGGCCCACCACTCGGCTCTTCAAAACTGACTCCGTGAGATCTTTTTCAATGGAAGCAGAAAGGCCGCCCGCCACAAATTCAGCATAAGCAGCTTCCCGAGAAAAAGGCGTATTACCCAAGCCCCAATAAAGTGCGTGCGGCGTCACCAATTTGTCGATTTTTTGACCAATCAGGTGCTTGTAACTCGACCAATTGAATTCTTCAGCCGACTCAGCCACCCCTGCCCTGACGGGATTTAAATCGATGTAGGCCATGCACGTCAGAAGATAGGCTTCCGAGTCAATGACTGACGATTTGTAGCGCCCTTCCCATAAGGTGCCGCTTCGGGTGTGGCGGTTGTTGAAGTAGCGTACATAACTTCTTCCCACCGACTGCATCATCAAAGACATGGCCTCATCGCTGGGCGGCGTGAGCAACATGTGAAAGTGATTGTCGAGCAACACATACGCATTCACAGCCACTTTGTGGCGTTGCGACTCTTCTAGCCAAAGGCTGTAAAGCATCTTGCGATCGGCCTCGTCCATCACGATGGGCTGGCGATTGTTCCCCCGCTGAATGACGTGATGCGGGTAACCAGGAAGGGCTAAACGGGGATGACGAGCCATGCGTGAATGCTAACCCGAAAGGAATTAATGTTGATCTGACCCCAATTAAGGGTAACGCGATGCAAGGGATTCGGTGAGGCCGAATTTGGACAGGAGGGCTTGGAGGCGGTCGGCTGCGCCGGCTTTGGGGCGGCCGGTATAGCGGGCCAGGATAAGTTCGTTTTTCATGCTGTGTTCCCAGCCCACCAGCTCGGTGACTGTGACGGTGTAACCTTTGGACTCTAGATACAGGCAGCGCAAGACATTGGTGAGTTGGCTGCCAATTTCGCGGGTATGCAATGGGTGGCGCCAAAGTTCGGCCAAGGGGGTGCGCGACAAATTCAAGGCTTTGTTTTGGCGCAGTTTGGAGGCCACTTCGGCCTGGCAACAGGGTACCAAAACCATGGCGCGGGCTTTTTTAAGCAAGCCAAAGGCAATGGCGTCGTCGGTGGCGGTGTCGCACGCATGCAATGCGGTGACCACATCAATTTGCGCGGGTATGTGATCAGACTGTGATGACTCGGCCACCGAGGTGTTCAAAAAAACCATACGCTTGAAATCCAAGCGCTGCGCCAATGCACGTGAGGCTTCGACCAATTCGGCGCGAGTTTCGATGCCGTAAATGAAACCTTCAGACATGGCCTTGAAAAACAAGTCGTAAACGATGAAACCCAAATAAGACTTGCCAGCGCCATGATCGGCCAAAGTCAAGCCATGCGATGGGGCATCAGAAGAACCAACACCAGCAAGCCCGGATTCACTGAACTTTGAAGCCTTGGCAGCATCTTCCTCAGACAACTCTTTCAAAATCTTTTCAATGAACTGAAAAAGATGCAAGACCTGCTTGAGTTTGCGGCGTGAGTCTTGGTTCAGTTTGCCTTCGCGCGTGAGGATGTGCAGTTCTTTGAGCAACTCAATCGATTGCCCCGGGCGAAGATCGAGGTCTAAAGGCTTGACCGCTTCAGACTTGGCGTTATTTTTTTTCATCGTTGTCATTCTGAGGCCATGTAGGCCCCACGTTCAAATCTTGCCAACCCTGCAAACCCAATCGGTTCATGGTGGCCATGTTGGCTTCAAAAATATCTTCTGCATCAGGAAACGCAGCCACTGCGCGATCAATGCTGGCTTCCCGAATCAAGTGCAATGTTGGGTACGGCGAGCGATTGGTGAAGTTGGTGATGTCGTCTTCATCGGTTCCTGCAAATTGGTATTGCGGATGAAAACTGGCGATTTGAATTTCACCTTCCAGATCCAGTGCCAGCAAACAATCATCGGCCACATTCAAGAAATCGTTGTAATCGTAAAAGTCGTGCAGCAAATTCTGAATGACCAAAACGGTGGTGTCGCGCACCGATGCATCAAGCGATACCAAGTCATGCAACTCGCGCAGCAGATCGTCGCGCAAAGTTTCCAAATCATCAGCATCACTCACTACACAGTACACCTGCCCTTTGACATACACCGACTTGGCAAACGGGCACAAATTCAAGCCAATTACCGCAAGCTCTAACCAACGCAAGGTGTCTTGAACCATCACGTCCGCAGTGACTTGTTTCATACAGAATCCTTTTGAGAATTCAAGGCATTGGCGATCAAGAACGATAAGATCCACCCCCCCACGCAGCACAAACCTGTGGCGGCCCAAGTCCACTGCCACCCACCCACTTGCAAAGCCAACCAAGCCACCAAGGGCGGGCCTGCAAATTGGCCTGCTGCAGAGCCTTGTTGCATCCAACCGACGGTGGTGGAGACATTGCGCTCATGGGGTGCCAAGCGTACGGCCAAAGAAAACAAAGTGCCCGGCACCAAGCCACCACAAGCAGAGAATAAAAGCACACCGGCGTATCGCAACCAAGGCCAACTTTGAGTCAATTCAGAAAAAGCCAACAAAGCGCCCAAGCCCATTGCCAAAAATCCCAAGGCCAGCAACACACTGGGATGAAAACCTCTTTGCAACAAACGGCCAGACGCCATGTTGCCCAACATATTGACCGCTGCGGCCACTGCGGTGAGCAAGCCCAAAGTCACGCCAGACAAACCCGCTTGGGTGTAGATGGAAGGCAAGAAACCGACCACCGCCAGCCACTGGCCCGAATACATGGCAAAGCAAAGAGCCACCCACCAAGGTCCTGGCGCAGAAAGTGTTTCGCGCAACCGCTGGGGCCACGCTACGGCTTTGCCAGCCGGTGTTTGAACTGGCGCGTCCTTTGGCTCGGCAGCGAATGACAGCACATCGACAGGCACGACACGCCAGAAAACAAAAGCCATCGCCCACGTTAACACTGCAAACAAAATCCACCAGCTGCGCCATCCCCATTCGGGCAACCACATCGGTCCGACCAACAAGGTGAGCGCCGTGCCTGCGGGCATATAAGCTCCCCAATAACCCAGCAGCTTTCGCATGTGCTGTTCGCTGACCAATTTGCGAATGAGGCCGGGCGCTGGCAAGGTGACCCACAAAAATCCAACACCTTCGAGGGCCCGCCAAACCATCAGGCTGAAAACACTGTCGGCTGTGGCGCCCATGACACTGGCAAAGCCCAAAACCAAGAGGCCTGCCAACATGCTTCGCTTCAAGCCCAAGCCATCGGCTGATAAGCCAACAGCCAGTGCCAAAGTCATGCCGGCCAATTGCACCAAGGAGAGCAAGAAGCCTGACTGCATCAAACTCAAGCCCAAGGTTTGACTTAACTCAGGCAAGGCAGGCGGCAGTTTGCCAATTTGCAAAGCAGCCACTACGCCAGAAAAAATAACACCGTAAGCAGCCCCCAGAGACGCTGGCTTTGAAGGCACCGAACTTGCGCTTGTCATACCAACAATCGACGGCCCGTTAAGCGCTCATGTTCCCGGGCCGCAAAACGATCGGTCATGCCCGCAATATAGTCAGCCACGGCACGGGGTGTTTCTTCACGCGCTGCAAAATCAGATGACATCTCTTGAGGACAGCTGAGGTAGGCGTCAAACAACTCGCGCACCACCACTTGCGCATGAATGGTTTTTTCCATCACCTGGGGATGCCGATACAGGTGCTTGAAAAGAAACGATTTCATGGCCTGAACTTGCTCTGCCATCGCATTCCCAAACGCCACCATGGCGCCCGCCCGTCTGGCCTCATCGGCACTTTGCGGCGCATGCAATTTCAGATGCGCACGCGTGGTGTCAATGACGTCATAGACTTGATCACTGAGCATGCGGCGAATGGTTTCATACAGGAGGCGCCTGGATTTTGAGGGCACGGCCAAACCTGGATGCTGTTGCAAGGTCAAACTTTGATAGTTGGCAAACAAAGGCACTTCGGCCATTTGCGACAGGGTGAGCAAGCCTGAACGCACGCCATCGTCAATATCGTGGGCGTTGTAGGCAATGGCATCGGCCAAATTGCAAAGTTGGGCCTCTAAGCTGGGCTGTGTGCCTGCTAAAAATCGGGATGCCACACCCCCCGGTTCTTGCGCTTCGATCAAGAGTGCATTGCGCCTTGCACAGTGCCTCAAAATGCCTTCGCGCGTTTCAAAGGTGAGGTTCAGGCCGTCAAAGTCGGGGTAGCGTTCTTCCAAATGATCGACCACACGCAGACTTTGCAAGTTGTGCTCAAAGCCACCAAACGCTTGCATGCATTCATTCAAGGTGTCTTGGCCCGCATGACCAAAGGGGGTATGCCCTAAATCGTGGGCCAGCGCCACCGCCTCCACCAAATCCTCATTCAAACCCAAGGCGCGAGCAATGGAACGCCCCAGTTGGGCGACCTCCAAAGAATGCGTCAATCGGGTGCGAAACAAATCGCCTTCGTGATTGAGGAAGACCTGCGTTTTGTAAACCAGTCGCCGAAAAGCTGTTGAGTGAACGATGCGATCGCGATCCCGCTGAAAATCATTGCGCGTTGGCGCAGGCACTTCGGCATGCCGCCTCCCGCGAGAACGCTCAGCATGACAAGCGTAGATTTCAAGCACAGCAGCGATCAATCACTGCCCGCACCATGGCCTCTGGCGCCGCACTGACGCGGGCTTTGCCTGGGCCTTCGATCAAGACAAACTGAATATCACCTGCCACTGATTTTTTGTCATGCAACATGAACGCCAAATATTGGCCAGCGTTGTCTTGAGCATTCAACACGGGGCCCTTGATAGGCAAACCTGCACGCTCGATGAGAGCAGTCAAGCGCTTGACAAATGCTGCATCAATTAAACCCATTTCGGCCGACAAATGCGCCGCCATGACCATGCCGCAAGCAACCGCTTCGCCGTGCAGCCATTCCCCATAACCCAGCCCAGCCTCGATGGCGTGCCCAAACGTATGGCCAAAATTCAAGATGGCGCGCAAGCCCGCCTCTCGTTCGTCTTGACCCACAACAAAGGCCTTGATTTCGCAGCTGCGCTTGACAGCATGCGCCATGGCTTGCGTCTGACATGCTTTTAAGTCATCAATGTTGGCTTCAATCCAATCAAAAAATGCCATGTCGGAGATGGGGCCATATTTGATGATTTCGGCCAAGCCCGCGCTGAGCTCACGAGCAGGCAAAGTTTTCAAAACACTCAAGTCGCAGACTACTCGCTGAGGCTGGTAAAAGGCCCCAATCATGTTCTTGCCCATAGGGTGATTGATGGCTGTTTTACCGCCCACTGAAGAATCAACTTGGGCCAACAAAGTGGTAGGCACTTGCACAAAGGGCACGCCACGCATGAAGCTGGCCGCTGCAAAACCCGTCATGTCACCCACCACGCCACCGCCGAGGGCAAACAAAACAGTTTTGCGATCACAAGCTTGGCTCAGCAAGCTGTCAAAAACAAGGTTCAGCGTGAGCCAATCTTTATACACCTCACCATCTGGCAATTGAATGCTGTGAATACTTTTGTAGTGGGCCGACAATGCCTGACGCAAAGCCGCTTCATAAAGCGGTGAAACCGTGGTGTTGGTCACGATCAAGGCCGCAGCGGCTTTGGGCAACTGTCCGTAAGTGGCTGCTTCACCGATCAAGTTTTCACCAATCAGGATGTCATAACTTCTGTCTGCCAAATCAATTCGGACGGTTTCAGTGGGCGTGTGCAAAGCGTTCATGGTCGGCTTGAATGGTGGTGAGAGTTGTGCGTGTCATAGCCATCGAGAGACAACTCTGCGGGTCATTGACTTGCAGGAGCGGCCTTTGCATGTCATGCCTGAGCCTTCTGAAAACCTCTTCGGGTGTGGAACGCAGATAAACCACCTTGCCCCGGGCGTGCAAGTTTTGACGATTGACAGGCCGCAAGACCGCGCCACCACCCGTGGACAAAACGCCGTGATGGTGCTTGC
>JAPLPO010000110.1 GCA_026400155.1 Burkholderiales bacterium
TCTTTAAGACGCTGCCATTATCTGGAAGTCCAAAAGAAAGGATGTCAGTAGGGTAATTGATGAAGACCCAAAGCGCGAAATGGGAATCGACCAGGTATTGGTGTAAACCCTAATCCTATAGCCAGTTTTAATGAAGGCCATTGAATATCTCAATTAGACGTTGGCATGGCTGACCTATAAAGTTCAGAAGTCTTTGACAAATCGGTCAAAGCATTTGTTTCAAATTTAAGGAGATGAACCATGGCAGCACTCAAAGGCTCGCGCACGGAACAATGCCTGAAAGATGCCTTCGCAGGCGAATCCCAGGCCAACCGTCGTTATTTGTATTTCGCAAACAAAGCTGACGTTGAAGGACAAAATGATGTCGCAGCGCTTTTCCGTTCAACCGCCGAAGGCGAGACCGGTCACGCACACGGCCACTTAGAGTTCCTCGAGCAGTCTGGTGACCCAGCCACCGGCATGCCCATTGGCTCTACACGTCAAAACCTGGCATCTGCAGTTGCTGGCGAAACCCACGAGTACACCGACATGTACCCTGGCATGGCCAAAACAGCTCGCGATGAAGGCTTCGATGAAGTTGCAGACTGGTTTGAGACACTTGCCAAGGCAGAGCGTTCTCATGCCAACCGCTATCAAAAAGCTTTGACCGAATTGGTCGATTGATTTGATGTGCTGAGTTACTGCACCCTTGGGTGCAGTAATTTCACAAATAGCTTGATTCAGGCTTTTTGTGAAATTAACAATTGAATGAGGAAGCAGCATGGCCAAAGAAGGCAATCTAGAAGCCCCCACACGCCATCCCCTAGATTGGCAAGGTGCAGATTTTTATAGCGAAGAATCTTGCTTCAATGAACTAGAAAGAATTTTTGACATCTGTCACGGCTGCCGTCGCTGTGTCAGCTTGTGCGGCTCTTTCCCAACCTTGTTCGACCTCGTCGATGAGAGCTCGACCATGGAAGTCGACGGCGTCGACAAAAAGGATTACTGGAAAGTAGTCGACCAGTGCTTCATGTGCGACCTTTGCTACATGACCAAGTGCCCCTACACACCGCCTCATGAGTGGAACCTCGATTTTCCTCACACCATGCTGCGTGCCAAGGCCATCAAGTTTAAAAAAGGTGATGTTGGTACGGCAGAGAAATTGCTCGCCTCCACAGATGTGCACGGCTCCTTGGCTGGCATTCCCATTGTGGTTCAAGCCGTCAATGCCATTAACAACAACAAAACCGCGCGCGGCGTCATGGAATCGACCTTGGGGGTAGACCAAAATGCTTGGCTGCCATCTTTGGCAACTCGCAAATTTCGTTCAAGCGCCGAAGAGTCAAGCAGCGTGAAAGTGGTGGATGGCGAAAAAACACCAGGCAAAGTGGCCATCTATTCAACCTGCTACATCAACTACAACGAGCCAGGCCTTGGCCATGACCTTCTCAAAATTCTGGATCACAACGACATCCCCTATGTCTTGGTTGAAAAAGAAAAATGCTGCGGCATGCCCAAGCTCGAACTAGGGGACCTAGACTCCGTCAAAGAATCGAAAGAAGCCAACATCCCTGTTTTGGCCAAGTACGCCAAAGACGGCTTTGCCATCATGGCGGCTGTACCCAGTTGCTCGCTGATGTTCAAACAGGAAATCCCGCTCATGTTCCCCGATTGTGCAGACACCCAATTGGTGAAAGACAGCATGTGGGATCCCTTTGAATATTTCATGGCACGCAAACGTGACGGTTTGCTCAAAACCGAATTTCCTCAAGCGTTGGGCAACGTAAGCTATCAAATTCCATGTCACGGTCGCGTTCAAAATATTGGCCGCAAAACCGAAGAAATGCTGAAAATGATTCCTGATACAGAAATCAACACGATTGAAAGATGCTCAGGCCACGCCGGAACTTATGGCGTTAAGAAAGCGTCACACGAAACTGCCATGAAAATTGGCAAGCCCGTTTTCAAGGCTATGGCCACCATGAAAGATGGCAGCAAGCCCGACTTCATCAGCTCAGATTGTCCATTGGGTGGCCATCACATTGCACAAGGTTTTGAGGTCAACAACCTGGGTGCGCCCGAACTCAATCACCCTCTCACGCTGGTGCGCAAAGCATACGGTTTGAAATAAAAGGAACAATCATGCAATTGACTGGAAACATCACCGCTGAAAATTTGATGACGCTGGAAGCCTATACCAAGTGGCGCAAAGCCAACAAGGCCGACGTCATTGCGCATCGCAAACTGAGAAACGTGCGTTTAGGCGAACATTTGTCATTGCACTTTGAAAGCGAAATCACCATTCGCTATCAAATTCAAGAGATGTTGCGCATTGAAAAGGTCTTCGAAGAAGAAGGCATTCAAGACGAAATAGAGGCCTATGCGCCCTTGGTGCCCGATGGCACCAACTGGAAAGCCACCATGATGCTCGAGTACACCGACATCAACGAAAGAAAACGTGAGCTCGCCAGACTCATTGGCATTGAAGACCGCATGTTCATCGAAATCGAAGGTCATCCACGCGTGTATGCCATTGCCGATGAAGACCTCGACCGTGAAAATGATGAAAAAACTTCAGCGGTTCACTTTGTGCGTTTTGAGTTTTCTCCCGCCATGTGCCAAGCTTTGAAGGCTGGCGCGGCTGCAAAAATGGGTTGCGATCATACCAACTACCCTGCACACATTGAAATTCCTGCAGACACTCTGGCCAGCCTTGCGGGTGACATTCGCTGAGTCAAACTTAATTTGAAGCTTCTGTTTCATGCAAAGATTAAAGGGGCCAACGGCCCCTTTTTTCAATGGCCCGCCAAATCTCCATTGGATGACTCAATTTAAGTAATTACCCCATTCATGGCGCTGGTCAATGTAGTTAGCATGAACTGTTTGAATTCTAGAAATGGTTTGAATGTCACACCGCTTGTATTCAGCTTTTAAGTTTGCAATACCTTTGCTCGTGTTGTTGCTGATCTGGGAATTTTGCGTTCAGTTTTTTCAAGTGAATGCGCGCGTTTTTCCAAGCATCGAATCCGTTTACAAAGCTGGCCTCGAAGCCGTCAACGATGGCAGTATCTTTAACCACGTGGTGGCAAGCTTAGGTCGTGTGGCCGTTGGCACTTTACTGGCAGTTCTCGTTAGCATTCCACTGGGTGTGGCCATGGGCTTGAATCCCATCGTTTCAGATTTTCTATCGCCACTGTTCAGATTTTTTTCCGTCTTAGCGGGTATTGCTTGGATTCCCATCGCCACGCTGTGGTTTGGTTATGGGTTTGGCGCCATCACGTTTGTGATTTTCAATGCTGTGTTCTTTGTGGTCACCTACAACACACTGCTGGGTGTTGCCAGCATTCCCATGCCCCTGAGAAATGCAGCGGCTTCTTTGGGCGCCAATGGCTGGACTTTACTCACACAAGTTATTTTGCCCGGCGCATTACCCAACATCGTGACGGGCATCCGAACAGGACTTGGTTTTGCCTGGCGGGGCTTGATTGCCGCAGAAATGATAGCGACCAACGTAGGGCTTGGGTACATGCTGTTTTTGGCCCGCGATTTTTACAAAACAGAAGTCATTGTTCTGGGCATGATCATCATCGGACTGATCTGGCTGGCCATTGATCGACTCATTCTGGCGCCTGTTGAGCGCGCCACCATTGAGCGCTGGGGCATGGTGAGGCGAGCATGATGATTCTGTTAAAAGCGTGGTCTATTTACCTGCGGATTGCAGCTAAATTTCCCATTGTTCAAACCATTCTGCCTTTTATTCCACTGGTCATTGCGTGGGCCCTGGTCACCGAATATGAGGTGTTCCCACGTGCGTTTCTGCCTGGCCCCATCGATGTCATCAATGCCTTTGGCACCCTCACCTACAAAGGCGTTTTAACCCAATACTTAGAAGACAGTGTGGTGCGTTTGGCCGTCGGTGCCTCCGTCGGGGTTGCCATTGGCATTCCCTTAGGCCTTTTAATTGGCTTGAGTGATCGCGTGAGAGAAGCGGTATGGCCCATTTTGTTGTTCTTTCAAGCCATCGGCGACATTGCTTGGCTTCCTATTCTGTTGGTATGGTTTGGATTTAGCTTAACCACCATGACTTTGATCATTGTTTACACCGTTCTCTTTCCAATAGTTTTGAACACATCCCTTGGCGTTCGATCTGTCTCAACAGATCTTCATCGCGCAGCGCTGAGTCTCGGCGCTTCCAAACTCAGGGTGGTGTGGGAAGTTGTGTTGCCAGGGGCTCTGCCCAACATCATGACGGGCCTGCGAAATGGCTTGGGTTACGGATGGCGTGCTTTGATCGCGACTGAAATTATTGTGGGCACCAGTGGCATTGGATTCATGATGTTTGATGCCCGACGCGCCGGTTCGGTGGTGGAAATTCTGCTTGGCATGGTTGTATTGGGCACACTTTGGTATGTGGTCGACAGCTGGGTTCTTGCGCCAATTGAGCGCGCAACAGGAAAAAGATGGGGTCTGGTTACTCAATGAAAAATTTGACAATTCAAAACGTTTCCAAAACGTATTTTGATCCTTATGCCGGTGCCAACGTCACAGCCGTGCACGACATTTCCTTGAAAGTCAATCAAGGCGAATTTATTTCGATCGTGGGGCCATCGGGCTGCGGCAAAACGACCTTGCTCAACATGGTTGCAGGTTTTCTGCCAATTTCTGGCGGATCTATCACCATTGACGACAAGCCCATCAAAGGGCCCGGCGCAGACCGAGGTGTCGTGTTCCAAACCTTTGCCTTGTTCCCTTGGAAAACAGTTGGCGAAAACGTCGGCTTTGGTCCACGCATGCGAGGTCTTCCTAAAAAAGAATGCGATCAAATTGCGCTTGAGTTTTTATCGCTTGTGGGTTTAGAACATGTGGCGCAAAAATATCCCAACGAATTGTCGGGTGGCATGCAGCAACGTGTTGGTGTGGTGCGCGCCTTGGCAAACAATCCAGACGTGCTTTTGATGGACGAGCCCTTTGCCAGTGTGGACGCGCAAACACGCATGACGCTACAAGAGGAACTGACCAAAATTTGGCAAGCCAGGCGGCCAACCATCCTCTTCATCACACACGATGTTCCTGAGTCAGTTTTTTTGGCAGATCGCGTTGTGGTGCTTAGCAAAGGGCGCGTCCTCGAAGACATGCCCATTCAATTGCAGCGTCCTCGTGTCTGGGAGCACTTGATCGAAGACGACACATTCAAGGGCTTTAGCTCTCAAGTGCTTAGCAAGGTGCGTTCAGCATGAAGCTTTGGCATTCAATTTGGCAGTCACGTCGAGGAAAGATTGTCATTGTCAGCTTGTCTTTGTTTGCTGTCTGGCAAATCTATTTGGAGTTTGCAGCACCAGGCAAAGTGGATGCAAGCCTTCGTGAAGGCAAAAACAAAGTGAATGTGCAAGTTGTTTTGCCTTTTACGCCAGATCGCTTTCATGTCATGGCCATGCAGCAGTTTGGCCGAGTCTCGGGTACGGAAGATACTTCAATTGAAGTTCGTGGGGTGAAGCGGGATGATTTATCAAGCCTTGCGCGCCCTTTTTGGGTAAAGCGGATAGAACCACTAAAAGGAGACTGAGAATGTTACTTAGGAAATTTTTGCTGTGTCTTTGCTTGTTAGCACCAGGGCTAACGATCGGACAAAATCTCGTCAAGATGAAGGCGGGTATGGTCGCTGGCATCGATCAAATTGGACTGCCCATTGCGCTAGAGCGTGGATTTTTTGAAAAGTGGGGCCTGGATGTCACCATCTCTCGCCCCTACGCAACAGGTGTCGATGCGCTCAACTCATTGCAAGCTGGTGAGAACGATGTTTTGCAAGTTGGCGTTCCCATGATTGGTGCTGTGCTGCGCGGCATGGATTTGGTTGCTCTAGGCAATTACAGCGGCAGCGCCCATAAATTAGGCGGTGATGCCACCATCTCCTTGATTGCGGGTTCAGCGTCTGGCATCGTCAAGGGCGATCTGAAAACACTCAAGGGCAAAAAGATTGCGGCTTCATTTGGCACGATCAATCACCTTTATGTTTTGGGTCTGCTCGAAAAAGCAGGTTTAACGCCAGCTGACGTCACACTTGTCAATACACCTCCACCCGATATGACTGTAGCCTTGCTTGCTAAAGGCATTGATGCCTTCGCATGCTGGGATCCTGTGCCCATCATTGCGTTGAAAGATGTGCCTGGTGCTTTTGAAGTCATTCGCGGCGGCGATGTCATTTCTTATGTCGGTTTCAACGTCGCTCTAAGGCCCTGGGTTGAAAAGAACGGTGCCACCATTGAAAAGTTTTTAGCGGCTGTTTCAGAAGCCGATCAATGGATGCGGGCCAACCCCAAAGCTGCAGCTCAAGTTGCAACTCGCTGGATTCCTGGTCTGAAACAAGATGTGGCAGAGGCCGCCATGCAATTCAACATTCAGCAAGCGGATCGCCGGTTGTCCATCAACAACTACAAGGCATTATGGGCTGCTCAAGATCGTTTGAATCGCCTGGGCATCCTCAAAACAACTTTCGATGTGAACAAGCACATTGAGCCAAAGCACATGCTCAAGGTCATGAAAGACAATCCCAAGCTGTTTTCTGATTTGCCAGCCATCCCTGCCAATGTGATGATTGCGCCAGGTTATGTCTTCAAACCCTAAAGTTTGAAATCCAAAAAATGGGGCTTAAGGCCCCATTTTTTATCGGATGAATTGATCGATGTAGTCAGCGCCTAAGCCCACCGCTGCGTAATGTTTTCGACACATCTCAATTTTGGTGAAAACATCTTCATAGCCTGTGGTCTGTCCTTTGTCGTCAAGGTAAATCATGGCGCCATGAATATTGAACTGGGTGATCATTTCTGGCTCTCCCACCACTTCGTCAACTACCAGCGTGTGAATTTCACCAGGCGGCTCATAGACAAACGATCCGGCCTTGGCTACCCAGTCGTGTTCTAAATAACGCCATGCGCCTTTGATGACATAGCCTGTTACCCAAGAGGGGTGAATATGGCGCGACAAAACGCCCGACTTGCGGACGCGCAACAAGTTGCACCAGCTGCCCGTGACCGTGTTCATGAGCAAGGGCCTGAACCAAACATCTGGCGCTTGGGGCACCCAAACGCGCTCGTCTTCTGGGATGGCAGTTACGGCAATTTCAGCTCTGATGCCTGGATGTTGGGTAATGGGCGTCATGGTCCAAATCTTTCATGTTTAGGAAATTAAATAACCGCCATCAACAGGCAACACAACACCTGTGACAAATTGGGCTTGCGGGCTTGCCAAAAACAACACAGGCCCAGCGACATCGGCGGGCGTGCCCCAGCGCTTCATGGGCGTTCGCGCCAAGATGGGCGCGGCGCGCAGAGGGTCGTCTTGCAAGGCTTGCGTGAGTGGCGTGGCAATCCATCCGGGAGCCACTGCGTTGACTCGAATACCGTCGTCTGCATACGCAATGGCCAAGGACTTGGTCAGTTGGGCAACGCCGCCTTTGCTGGCGCTGTAACCTGGCACCAAGCCGCCACCGAAAAAACTGAGCATGGATGCCGTATTGACAATACAACCTTTGCGGGCTTTAAGGCCTTCGCGAGCAGCAGCACAAACACGCATGGTGCCATTGAGGTTGATATCGACTGTGCGAGCAAAAGCCTCTGGCTCTAATTCAAGGGCGCGCTGAATCACCCCTGCACAGTTGACCACCACATCTAGCTCTGACAAAGCGCTCACCATCATATGAACAGCTGAAAGATCGCGAACATCAAGAACCCGAAAATCAATACCGGAATTGGCGGATTTTTGGCGAGCAGTTTCAACTTCCAAAAGAGTGGCACCTGTGGCAACAACTTCTGCACCATCAGCGTAAAAGGCTTTTGCAATGGCTTCACCGATACCGCTTGTGGCACCCGTGATAAAGACTTTACGGACCATGTTGTTCATTCCTTCCAGATTTTTTGAATGATGACTCGATTATCGCAAAGGCACATTGTTAAGAGGCACCATGAAGGCCTTTCAAATTAACGCGTGTTCTGGCCACCGCACTGACGCCCTGCTCGTTGAGCATCCACTGAACCGGTTGCGAAGCGACTTGCAAGGCTAACTTGCGAACTTGAATGAGCAAACATCCATCCGATTTTTTTTGTAGTTTTTGCAAGAGCCAATCTGGAATGATGTCAAAGGAAGCTCTCAAAATCAAATCAAAAAATGGTTTTTCTGTGAACTCAACAGAATAAGACTCAATCGATTGAAGGGTTTCACGCGTTCGATTATCAAAAATCAATTCAAACTCATATTGCTTCATTGCACTCTTAGCATCGTTGAAAGTGACAGGTAGATTTGTTGCACCCAACATTTCACCCACTTTGTTCATCTCAACGATGTAGCGGTCGCAGTCTGCGCTAGACAATGGACGCAAGCTGAGGTGTTGATAGGCTGTTAAAAAGGAGATGGTTTCCACCAAATGAACCCATCGAATGAGATGCGGTTCGTTGGCACAGTATGCCTGCCCATTGAGATCAATGCCTCGGATTTTGGCGTGAATGGCATTGACACGCTGAATATGTTGATTGGCAAGATCGACGCCGCCATAGGTTGTCGCTGCAACAAACATGGCCGTGCGACCCAGCCTGGCCTTAAGTTGATGCCTGAAGTTTGAATGATCCCAGACAGCCGCCAAGGCCCTTGGGTGAAGGGCCTGAATCATCAAAGAAGACAGGCCTCCCACCATCATGGCGGAGAAATTGGCGTGGACCTTCCAAACAACCGACTGTGGGCCAAAGAGTCCAGGATCGCCAAGGGGTAACTTGAATTCTTCTAATGAAGAAGAGGCACCCGTCATGTTTTGAAGCCCTTTTCCAATGGCGTCAAATAACAAAGGCTTGAAGGTTTGTTGGAAATTTGAAATCACGAACAAAATCCAGCTGGGCGATGAGTGGCAAAAGTGATGATGAGCCCCATAAAGTCAAGGTTTTTGGCTTAATGGAAATTTGAAAAAATATTCAACAGTACATTCTAATTTGATGCACGCCATCTTGCACCAAGATGCAAAACATTGCTGAACCAAGTCAGCAGGTGCTAAACCGTTTGACGCATGTCGGAAAAAACTGATTTGCGCATCTGTGATACGATAAATTTAACTTCTTATCCAAGGTGAATTTCAATGTCTTTTTACCGTGTTGTTGCCTTTGCATTTCTCATTCTTGCTCATGTGGGTCTGCATGCGCAGACTTGGCCATCACGTCCCCTGAAGCTGATTGTGCCGTTTCCACCTGGCGGCACCGGTGACCTTCTTGGACGCCTTGCGGCTAAGGAAATGGAAACCACATTGGGTCAACCCGTTGTGGTCGAGAATCGTGCAGGTGCTGGTGGTCTGATTGGCAGTGACGCTGTGGCCAAGTCGCCTGCCGACGGGCACACACTGGTCTTGTCCAACGTGGCATCGCATGCCATTGGCCCAGCCGTGTATCCCAAAATGCCCTACGACGCTGTGAAAGACTTTACCCACATTGGATTGATTGCAGGCGTACCAAGTGGCGTGGCAGTGGCTGCCAGTAGTCCGTACACGTCAATGGATGTTCTGCTTGCCAAAGCGCGCTCTGCGCCTGGAGCAGTTCGCTTTGGCTCCAACGGCAATGGCACATCTTCCCACGTCAAACTCGCCATCCTCAACAGGGCGGCCAAGGTTGACATCACCCATATTCCTTACAAAGGCTCTGCCCCCGCTACAGTCGATTTGCTGGGTGGTCAAATTGACGGCCTGATTGCCGCTGTGCCTGATGTAGGCCGCAATCCCTTGCTCCGACTGGTAGCCATCACCTCCGACAAACGCGCTGCGCGCTGGCCTGATGTGCCCACTGTTGCCGAGTTAGGCCTAGCACCCATGGTGGCCAGCAACTGGTTTGGCATCTCCGGCCCCACAGGTATACCTGCCCCCATTGCAGACCGATTGAATGCTGCACTCACAGCAGCGCTCAACACCCCAGAACTGACCAACCGACTGCGTGATTTAGGCGCCGAGCCCAACCGCATGACTCGTGCCGACTACACAGCCTTGGTCACTTCGGACTTTGCGCGCTGGGCCGCTGTGGCCAAGTCTGCCGATATTCGCGTTGACTGATTGAAAGAATGCACATGAAAACATTAAAGGCTCTGGTTAGTGGGCTGATGGCTGCAATGGCACTGTCGGGCATCAGCGCTACTGCGCAAGAATTCCCAAACAAGCCAATTCGCATCGTTGTGCCCTACAGCCCAGGCGGTGGCACAGATGCCGTCGCAAGAATGATGGCGCAGCGCCTGTCCATCACGCTAGGTCAATCGGTGGTGGTAGAAAACAAGCCCGGCGCCTCAGCCAACATTGGCTCAGAATTTGTAGCGCGCGCTCCAGCAGACGGCTACACCATTTTGGTCACAGCGCCCAACTTCACCACCAGCGAAGCGCTTTACGACAAACTTAGCTGGCGCTTTGATGATTTCATTCCTGTGATTCATCTGGTGCGCTACGCCAACGTTTTGGTGTCCGCACCCGACTCAAAAATGGCAACAGTCCCCGAAATGGTGACACGAGCCAAGGCTGCGCCAGGCATGATGACGTACGGCTCAGCAGGCACGGGATCAAACTCGCATTTGGCTATGGAGCTGCTCAAACAACGCGTTGGCATCAACCCCGAACACGTGCCTTACAAAGGCTCTGGCCCGCTTAAAACAGATTTGTTGGGCAACCACTTGTTGCTGGGTGTAGACGGTCTTGGTGGAATGATCGAACTGATCAAGAACGGGCAAGTCAAAGCTTTGGCTGTCCTTGCACCCAGACGCACCCCTTTGTGGCCTGACGTGCCAAGCCTAGGCGACTTTGGCATCAACGATGTCGATGGCAATGGCTGGTACGGTGCACTCTTGCCAGCTGGCACACCGCCAGCCGTAGTGGCCAAGTTGCACTCGGCGTTTGCAGCGGCGTTGGCCATGCCAGAAATGAGAGAGCGCCTGATGGCCATGGGCGTTGAGCCTGTGGGTGGCTCGAGTGAGTCTTTTAGGACTTACTTGCTAGGTGAACGTCGCAAATGGTCAGACGTGATCAACACCGCCAAAATCAAAGTCAATTGAAACCAGAAGCAGCCAATCTCAACTTGGCTGCGCTTTGATTCAATAAGGGCCTGGAATCTTCAGCTCTTGCGCAGCCTTTTCCCAGCAGGCCACAGCTTCCACCATGGTAGGTCCACCCCGGTGCAGCAGCACATAAGAAAGCGCCTCGGCCATCTGCGCGCGAGTAGCGCCTCTTTCAAATGCGCGCTGAAGGTGAATGCGCATCCCATTTGCATTTCGAAGGCCTGCATGACAAACAGCTGCAGCAACTTCAGCAGTGGCTGGAAGTGTGCGGCCACGTGCGGCATCGAAGACGCGTGAGTAACGCTTCATTGCCATTTTTTCGGGTACCCACTTTTCAAACGCTGAGTATCCAAAGAAAAACGCATTGAACGATTCGCAGGCAGCAGCAATTGCCAAAGCGTCGCTGATGGCACTGTTGCTCATGCCAGCTGAAGCAGCTCGCTCAAAGTGAAAGAAAGCCAGCTTTTCTCGCGTGGTGGCAATGAGCGCGATCCAAACCGTTTCTTTTTCAACCGCTGAAAGAATGCGCTCGTCAAGCGTTAGCCGTGTGTAGAGTGCGTCATAGGTCGCAAGAAGCTTGGGGTCTGATGCACCAAGCATTCGATGGTATGGCAGAAGGTATCCGCGCTTGGCGAACATGGCTTCAAGCAGTTTCGCGCCTTCATCTTTTGATTTCTCTTTGGCCACCGTTTGTCTCCAGACTTTGATTGATTGGGTTAAAGCTAGTTGAGTTAAATGAACTCGTTAAGTTTTGCATCTATAGACTCAAAGAAACAATCTTCAAAACGACTGCGCCAATGAGTGCCTGCAATCCAACTCTTGAACGAGTCAGAAGACAACTCGTTGCCTTCTACTGCACTGACACATCGCCAAGCAAGCGCCAGAGTGCAAGAGAAAACTGGCGCGCCACTCAAGCTGGGCACATGCAAAATGGACTTCAAACTCGGCATGCCTGTTCCCAACAGCACGATGGCATCTAAAGACGTGTCACGCAGTTTGTCGATTGCATCCATGACTGAATTTGAGCCGATGGCGTAGATTGGGTTGGGCTGACCAGATCGTGACTGACTGGCTTCACTCAGAACCACTTTGGCAACTGCTTCAACTTGAAACCCACGCGACTGCCAATAGGCAATGCTGTGCTGAAGCAAGCTATCGGGATAGGGAGAGACCAGGCCAATTCGCTGGGCATTGAGCGCATGAAGCGCATCCACCACAGAAAGTGCCGAGCTGGTGACATGAATCCCTGTTCGCTGACGCAACTCATCGAATAAAACATCTTCCCGATCACAACCCACCAAATAGGAAGAGCCAGTACAAGCCACGCCCAAAGATCTCAAGGGTGCTTCAGCAAATTGCGCAGCAGATTGCGTCAATTGATCAAAATACGCCAACAGTCGGTTCTCTAAAGTTGCTTGCTTGCTTGCTTGCTAACCAGCCGGGCCGTGAGAAGACTCATCCCTTTGGGCAACAAGATGCCAAATTCTGGTTCGACCGTTGAGTTGGATTGAGGCGTTAAGACGCCAACAAAGCCACGTGGAGCGTATTCAAAAGACATGGGCTCAGTATAAAGCTAGGAAAGTGCTAGCAAGGCTTAGCTCTGTTTCAAGACCCATGACCCACATCAGGTGAGCATGGGAGACAAGTTCAATGCCAGCGTCTTGAGAGCTGGCGCCACTTCATTGAGCAGCTTGGCTTTGCTCACCGAACTCTTGGCACCACCACTGGTCAATGCCATCACTTTTTTTCCGTCTGGCGATATCACAGGAACACCGACGGCATTGATGTCGGGATGCGAACGTCCAAGGTTAAAGACCAGGCCCCATTGCGAAAATTCTTTGGTAGCGATGGCCAAATCAAGGCGAATTTTGTCGAAGACATCGGGGTCACGTTTTTTCAGTTGCTTCAAAGCAGCCTCACGGGTAGGGGCATCTACCGCGCAAAGGTAAGTCCAACCTAAAGATGAATTCCCAAGGTCTAGGTTGGTGCCCACGTGCAAGTTCAAAGTGAGAATGCTGGGCACCTCAACTCGCTGAAGAATGAGCATGTCCGTGCCATTGCGCTCTGCCAGAGTGACTGAAATTTGGTGCTGTACCGCAACTTGACGCATGAGCGGCAGCGCAAAAGCACTTAAGCCAGTTCGAGTGATTGCCGCATGCCCCAGAAGCAACACGCCTGAGCCCACGCGCAACTTGTTGGGAGTAGCGCCTGGCACCAAATAGCCGAGTTTCAAAAGTGTGTGGCAAAGACGCCAAACAGTGGGTTGCGGCAGGCCTGTCAACCTGGCAATTTCTCGACTCCCCAAGACATCACGGTCCGGCGTGAAACAGCGAAGGATTTCGAGGCCCCTGGCAAGCGCCGTGACAAAAAGGGGGTCTTTGAGCTCTGACTCATCAGGCCCACTTTGAGCGGCCATCGATTCTTTTTTGGCCTTGACACTTGCAGAATTGACTTTCATAATGATTTCACAATTCAATTTGTTGATTCATCTAGTGAATCATACAAGGTGAATGAAGTATTGGATACGCACACACTTAATTTTGAAAGAAAGAACTCTCCATGAATTTTTCTCTGTCACCAAAACGAACCCTGTTGCGTCATCTCGTTCTGGGATTTCTTGCCCTCGGCGTTGGTCTTTCCCAAGCAGCCGACCCTTATCCAACGAAGAGCGTCACCATCATCAACCCTTGGGCGCCTGGGGGTCCTTCTGATGCCATCATCCGACCCATTGCTCAGCAACTCGCCCTACGTCTAGGCCAAGCGGTTGTTGTTGAAAACAGAGCGGGAGCAACTGGCACCATTGGCGCTGCGGCAGTGGCCAGGGCCACACCTGACGGACATACACTGTTCTTTGCCCATGTGAACCCCATTGCCATCAGTCCTTCATTGCCCCAAAAATTACCTTACGACCCTATTAAAGATTTTGCGCCCATCACTTTGATTTCTTCGGGCCCCGCCGTGCTGGTGGTCAGAAGCGATTTTCCTGCCAAAAATCTGGCCGAATTCATCGCTTTTGCACGCGCAAATCCCGGCAAAATCAGCTACGGCTCTGTGGGTATTGGCAGCAATACACACTTGGCAGGCTCCCTGCTTGGCCACATGGCCAAAGTAGACATGCTGCATGTGCCCTACAAAGGTTCGGCCACCATACAGACCGACATTCTGGGTGGATCACTCACCACTGGTTTCGTCACGCTCAGTGGCGCTCAAGCTTTGATCCAAGATGGTCGCATGCGCGCCCTGGCGGTGAGTACAGCCAAGCGTTCAAGCGTGTTGCCTGATGTGCCAGCGGTAGCAGAAATGCTGCCCGGATTTGAAATCAGTGGCTGGTATGGATTGATGGCCCCGGCCAACACCCCACCCGAAGTCATTCGCCGACTCAACACAGAGGTCACCGCTATTTTGCGCACACCCGAAATTGCAAATCGCCTGCGCGATGGCGGCATGGATTCCTCTCCCACAACGCCAGAAGCATTTGGCGACTACATCAAAGCGGAATTGGGCCGTTGGGTGAATGCCATCAAAGTGGCCAACATCAAAGATTGATTCCCGCCTACCGGGTCCCCAACGGGACCCCCACTGACTGACGCCCATGAAGCCCTACGAAATTCAAGCCATTGATGCAGTGGTCAACCTGTGGACGCCAGAAATGCTGGCCATTCGACCCAATCGTGACGCGTTTTACGGTGGCAAGATGAAGGTCACCCAGCAAGACCTCAAAGGGGTTAGCCATGAGGAGATGTTGCGTCGAATGGATGCAGCAGGCATTGAGAGGTCTTTCTTGATCGCTGCCAAAGTGGGCCCCATCATGCACAAGGCCAGCTATCACACACCCTACGAAATGGTGGCCGAGGCCATCAATCGTTATCCAGACCGATTTTATGGCCTAGCGGGCCTAGACGCCACCGAGGGGATGGATGGCGTACGTCAGCTCGAAAAAGCCGTGAAGGAATACGGCTTCATTGGCGCTCATTTTTATCCCCATTGGTTCGAATTGGCACCAGACCATGCCAAGTGGTACCCCTTCTATGCAAAGTGCGTAGAGTTGAATGTGCCAGTTCAGTTGCAAGTGGGACAGTCGATGCTTTACGACCCACAACACCGGCTTCGCAGTGGGGGTCGACCCATCGCGCTCGATGCCGTTGCCTGCGACTTTCCCGAACTCAAGATCATTGGCATCCATGTGGGCATTCCATGGACCGATGAAATGATCGCGATGGCATGGAAACATCCCAATGTGTTCATTGGCACTGACGCTCACAGTCCTAAGTATTGGCCTGAAAGTTTTGTCAAATACATCAATACCTATGGTCAAGACAAAGTGATCTTCGGAACCGATTTTCCAGTGCTTGAATTTGAACGCACCCGCGAAGAAATAGAAAATTTGAACCTTCGCGCAGAACCCAAACGCAAACTGCTGCGAGACAATGTGTTGCGCATTTATGGTTTGAATCTTTCGTCTTAAGGCAGGCCCATGTCCATCCCTAACATTGCTGACATGCTTGGTCTGCATGGCCGTCAGAGACCTCAACACATCGCCATCATCCATGGCGAGAAGCAAATCAACTACCAAGACCTCGACCTTCAAGTGAGCCAACGTGCGAGCACGTTACAGGCATTGGGCATTAAGGCGGGTGATATCGTTGGCATTGCTTTGGAAGACTCTATCGAGCATTTGCTCATGATGTATGCGGTGGCGCGTGCTGGCGCTGTGATCTTGCCATTAGACTGCCGCTGGAAGATTTTTGAAAAACAACGCGTTACTGAGCACTTCAAACCAAGCTTGGTGATGGTTGAAACTGGACAAGCTTTTGAAGGCGTGCAATGCGTTGAGGCCAACAGTGTTTGGTGCACCTCTGTTGAAGCCGCACAGATACCCGATTCATTTCCAGACGGAAATCGCGGACTCTTAATGTCCCTCTCGTCTGGCACCACAGGGCGCCCCAAAGGCCCCATGTTGACGCACCAACAACTGGTTTATCGTTTTTACATGCACTGGGCCGAACTGGGCTTAGGAAGCCGTGAACGTTATATCAATGCCACACCACTTTACTTTGGTGGCGGCCGCGCGTTTTCGATGTCTTCGCTTTATGCTGGCTCAACCGTCGTGTTGTGTCCACCGCCCTACTCACCTGCAGAATTGGTGGCTGAAGTTGCAAGAACCAAGTCCAGTGTTTTGTTTTTGGTACCAACTCTATTGCGTCGTTTGCTCGATGAAGAAGCCGACACTTTGGTTCCGATGCAAGCACTCAAAACTTTGATTTCCTCAGGCTCTGCATTAACCCCAGACGACCGAAGCCAAATCCGCAACCGCATTTGTCCCAATTTTCTTGAGTATTACAGCTCGACCGAGGGTGGTGGCGTGTCCACACTGTCACCCGAAGACCAATTGAAATACACCGATTCGGTGGGCCGACCCGCCCTCAGTGTTGACGTGGAAATTGTGAACTCCGAAGACCAGCGCCAGCCCAGAAACACCATTGGCAGAATCCGCTATCGCGGCCCTGCCGTGGCCGATGGTTTTTACGCCGACCCCGAGGCCACCAAAGAGGCATTCAAGAACGGATGGTTCTATCCGGGTGATTTAGGCACCATGAATGAAGAGGGCTACCTGTTTCTCAAAGGGCGCTCCAAAGACATGATCATTCGAGGCGGCATCAACATTTACCCGCAAGAAATTGAAGCCACCCTGATGGCCCATCCCGCTGTGGCCGAAGCAGCGGTGGTTGGATGGCCCTCCAAAGAATTCAATGAAGAGATTGCAGCATTCGTCATTTTAAAAACGGAAGTGGATGTTGCCGATTTGACCCTTTGGTGCAACGAACGTTTGGCTCGCTACAAAGTACCGAAGCAAATTTTCTCTCTGAAAGAATTTCCAAGAACCTCATTGGGCAAGGTCATCAAAGCCGACTTGAGCCATCGGCTCGATCCTTTGTAGAGCCACACCTTCATTTTCTCAACCGATATGAGCCTTCAATGATCGATTTTGAAATTCCTGAAGAAGACAGCATGCTGCTGACTTCGGTAGATCGGATGATGGCCCGAGAATTCCCACCGGAAGCTTATCGCGCCGCCGATCGTGCGCACACAACCCCTTGGCATTTGCTGCCGCGCATGGGGGAGTTGGGCTTGCTGGGCTTGCCATTTCCAGCTCGTTATGGCGGCATGGACAAAGACTGGCGAAGCGTGGCACTGGTGAATGAGCGGCTGGCTTATCACGCAGGTATTGCCTCTACCCTCTTTGCCACCACAGTGAGTTTTGGTGGCATGTCGCTCATGACATTTGCCAGCGAACTACAACGACAAACTCTTTTGCCGCGCTTGATGGAAGGTCAGGCTAGGTTTGCATTGGCTTTGACTGAATCAGGGGCTGGCAGCGATGCTGCAGCCTTGACCACCCACGCCAAGAAAATCAACGGTGGCTGGCTCATCAATGGCCGCAAAATTTGGATCAGCAATGCAGATGCGGCAGACCACTTGGTTGTCGCTTGCAGAACCACGCAAGGCAGCACAGGAACCGACGGCATCTCATTGTTATTGGTGCCTCGTCATACAGCAGGGATTAGCATGAGCCCGCTTGAGAAGCTGGGCCACAACTGCATGCCGTCTTGGGACATCGGTTTTGACGACGTGATGGTGCCAGAAGAAGCGCTTTTTGGACAAGAGGGCAAGGGGTTCAAGCACGTGCTTTCTACGCTTCAGTACAGCCGTGCAGGACAAGCCGCCAATTCAGTCGGACAAGCACAACGGGCTGTTGAGTTGGCTCGTGATTTTGCGCAGCAGCGTATTCAATTCGGCAGACCCATTGGCAACTTTCAGGCCATTCAACACAAGCTAGCCGACATGCAAGTGCGTGTGAATCAGGCTCGCTTGTGCTTGTACCAACTCGCTTGGTTAATTGCAAGCAATCGACCTTGCAGATTAGAAGCTGCGCAAGCCAAACTTGTAGCCAGCGAAGCGTTTCAGTTTGTCACACGTGAGGGATTGCAAATCATGGCAAGTCATGGCTATGCCATGGAAAGCGACATGCAGCGCATGTGGCGAGACGCTGGCTTGTTCACTTTTGGTGAAGGCACCAGTGAAATTCAACGCAATCTCATTGCAAGGGAGATGGGGCTTTGAAGCAGACGGCTGTCAAAATTGTGCGGGGATTTGTGTCCATTGACGAAGGCCAGGTGCATTACCGCCAGGCTGGAAAAAGCCAACCAGGCCAAGCACCTTTGGTGATGTTTCATGCTTCACCCGGCTCGGCCAAATCCTTAGAACCCCTGATTCAGGTGCTGGCTAAAGGTCGCCATGTCATTGCGCTAGACACCTTGGGCAATGGAGATTCTTGCGCCCCCAGCCAAGAAGCTCCTGACCTGGCGTATTTTGCGCAAGCCCATTTGCGAGCCATCACCGCAATGGGCATTGCCCAATTTGACGCTTGGGGTGCACACACAGGCGCCAACATCGCTTGCGAATTGGCCATTGAAAATTCTGATCGTGTTCGAAGTTTGATCATTGATGGCATTGGCTTGTACAGTCCGCAAGAGCAAGCTGAATTGCTACAGCATTATTTGCCATCTGTTCACATTGATCAGCAAGGCAGCCAGTTTCATTTGCTCTGGAATTTTGTGCGGGATGCTTATTTGTTCTGGCCTTGGTATCAAAAAGACAGCCAGCACCGCCGCGCCATTGGCTTACCCCATGCCTCCGAATTGCACGACAAAGCTGTGGAGGTATTCAAGGCAGCTCGCACGTTTCATCTGTCTTACAAGGCCGCTTTGAGCTATCCCAAAGAGCAGAGGTTACCCTTGATCAAAGTACCCACACTGCTCACCTGCTCTCGACATGACATGCTGTATGTGTATTTTGAAAAGGTATCCGATTTGGTAAAGCCCACCCGTGCACAGAGTACGGCTGGATTAGGTACATCCGAGGCACTCCAAGAGACAGCGGCTTTGTTTGAACGCTTTTTAAACGACTTGGCTTGAGTCTCAGAAGCGCTTGAATGTTGTGGAATTGCCGTCCACAGTTTTAAGCGGGAACTTCTTCAGTAGTTGCTCTACGCAATTCACGCCGTTCGGCAAAATCAAACCAGCGGCCTCGGTGCACTGTGGCTGTGTTGTCCCACATCACAAGGTCACCCACTTGCCATTGATGCGCATAGACATATTGGCGCTGGGTTGCATGCTCCATGAGATCTAACAAGAGCATGCGCCCTTCTGCCAAGGTCATGCCCTCAATTTCACAGGCGTGAATGCCCACAAACAAAATTTTGCGGCCAGTGCGAGGATCGGTTTGAACCAAAGGCCAAGTGGCGGGTGCAATGGTTTGACGTTGTTCTTCGGTGTATTGGGTATCGCCAAGCAAGAAGCGTGAGTGCAATGCGTAATGCACCGCCTTGAGGCCTTCAACCTGCCGTTTTAGCCATTCAGGCAACCCGTCCCAAGCCATGCGCAAGTCTGCAAACTCCGTATTGCCACCGAAATTGGGCAGCGTGACCGCAGAGAGCATTGAATACTTGGCGCGAGGATTTTGAAACGAACTGTCGCTGTGCCAAAGTTGGTTGGCAACGTTGCCAACAATTTTGGCATGCTCGCGATCGGCCACCTCACCATCCACCTTGACGTTGGAAATGTCTGCAAGCTCAGCGTACTCTAAGCGGTGTGGGCCACCTTTGAGCTTGCGCAGGCCCATGTCTAAAGGCCCCAAAGATTTAGCGAATTCAATTTGCTGGCTTTGTGTCAATGGCTGATTGCGAAAGACCAGAACCGCGTGCTGGTCCATTGCATCTTCCACCGATTTGATTTGCGCAGGCGTGAGCGGATTGCGCAAGTCAATGCCGGTGGCTTCGGCGGCGAAGGGGTGCAGTGGTTTTAGCTGAAGTATGCTCATTTAAAGTCCTCTCACTCTAGCTTGATGCCTGCAGACTTGACAATGGCGGCCCACTTGTCAATATCCTGACGGATCTGAGCCGTGTACTGTTCGGAGCTTGATCCAACAGGCTCCATGCCCAGCTGCTGCATGCGTGCAACGACCTCTGCACTGCGAACCACTTGGCCAATGTCTGCACTGATTTTTTGCAACAACGCAGGGGGCATGCCGGCTGGCGCAATGATGCCAATAGCGCTGACTGCGCTGAAACCCGGCACGGTCTCGGCAATCAATGGAATTTCTGGGCTTGACACTGCGCGTTTGGGGCTAGACAAAGCAATCACTTTCATGCGATTGTCTTTGACAAACGGCATGGAAGAAAACAAAACATCAAACAACAATGGAACTCGACCACCAATCATGTCCTGTTGCGCTGGCGCACTGCCCTTGTAGGGAATGTGCAAGAGTTTGATGCCAGCCATGCTGGCCAACATTTCTCCTGCCAAATGAGTACCAGTGCCGGTGCCAGGTGTGGCATAACTCAGTGCGTTTGGATTTTTCTTGGCGTAAGCAATCAGCTCTGGCATCGTGTTGAAAGGTTGGGAGGGGTGCGCAAAAAGTCCAAAGTGCGCCTGTGCCACTTGTGAGACGCCAACCAAATCTTTTTTGGTGTCATAAGACATATTGGCTTGCAGGCTTGGATTGATTGTCAGCGCTGTAATGGCCATACCAAGCGTATAACCATCAGCAGGTGACTTGGCCACAAGGCCTGTACCAAGCATGGTTCCTGCTCCAGGTTTGTAGTCAAGTACCACCGGCTGTTTCCAAATTGTTTGCAGCCCCGACGAGATAATTCGCGCTACGGTGTCGGTGGGCCCACCAGAAGTAAATGGCACGATGAGTTTGACTGGTTTATCAGGCCAAGCATCAAGCGCTTGTGCTGACACGAATGTGGGTGCAAGTAGCAGCGTTGCTGCTGTCAATATCCATCGGCGATGCAATTTTTTGAACATGGAAAAGTCTCCTATGGACGTGTGGTTTTGGACGATCAACATCAATCGTTTTAACCTCGATGCAAATCATATTCACAGAAGGCAATGATGTCCATTCACCCTGCGAGCGAAAATTTCACGCCGATGAAAAAGAATTGTTTCAAATTCGCAAAAACATGTCACAAGAACCCTCAGACCATGATGGTCAATTCAAGGGTATTCACTGATTAAGGAATAAAAAATCAACTTTGATGAGAAATGTCATCAAAGAAAGATTAACCTACTGCTTTTTACAAAGCGCTGTCATTTTCAGCAGCCTTTAAACCCAAGCTGATAAGTCAAAAAAGGAGTTGATCGTGAAGTTATCCCGTATTTTGTTGTCCGCACTGCTGATCAGTGGGATGAATTTTGCCTACTCAACCACCCCCGCGGCACCTTCCTACACGCCCGTGCAAGGTCAAGCCGGCAAGGATGTGATCTGGATTCCTACCCCAGAGGTATTGATCGACAAAATGCTCACAGCGGCCAAGGTGACCGACAAAGACAAACTATTTGATTTAGGCGCAGGTGACGGCATCATCGCCATCACTGCGGCCCGCAAATTTGGCGCGCAATCGGTGGGCATTGAATTCAACCCCGACATGGCTCAATTTGCCCGCCGCAAAGTGGCAGAAGCTGGCATGAACGACAAAGTGAAGATCATCACGGGCGATATCTTTCAAGAAGACTTCAGTTCAGCAACCGTGGTCACCCTCTACCTCATGCCTCACCTCAACATGAAGCTGCGCCCAACCTTGCTCAAAATGAAGCCCGGCACTCGTGTGGTCTCGCACGCCTTCACCATGGGCGATTGGGAACCCGACGAAACCATGTCTTCCAATTACGCACAAGGATATTTTTGGGTGGTTCCCGCACAAATTGAGGGATCTTGGGTCATGAATGGCTTAGATGGCGGCCCTATTCGAGTGAACTTGAGTCAATCGTTTCAAAACATTGGCGGCACACTCACCCGCGGTGGTCAAACATTCGCGATGCTGGGCGCCAAATTGCGTGGCGATGAAGTCAAGTTTCAATTCATCACACCAGACCGCAAAGTACACGCCTTTTCGGGTCGTGTTGAAGGGGGCCGTTTAACTGGCAAAGTTGTGACAGATTACATGCACACTCCAGTAGAAATTACCCGGCCTTGATACAAATTTGAACCACCCTGCTTTGTTGGATGATCCAGATGAAACCTGATAGCTCAGCCCCTGCCACAATGCTCCGTCTGTTGCACCCTCTTTCAGCCGTGGCGCTAATTGTGGGCATCGTGATTGGCGCCGGCATTTTCAAAACCCCCTCACTGGTTGCCGGTATCAGCGGAGATGCAGGCTGGGCACTGGTTTTGTGGCTCGCAGGCGCCCTGATTTCAATCGTGGGTGCGCTGTGTTATGCAGAACTCTGCACCACTTACCCCAATGCTGGGGGTGACTATCATTTCCTGCACAGGGCTTTTGGGCGCAACATTTCATTCATTTACGGTTGGTCACGGGCCACGATCATCAACACAGGCTCCATTGCTTTGCTGGCCTTTGTTTTTGGCGATTACATGAGCACGTTGCTAAACCTAGGCGCTTACTCAAGCGCCATCTGGGCACTGCTGATTGTGGTTTTCCTAACAGCGGTCAACCTTGCTGGCATTCACGCCTCTTCGAGAATGCAAACTTGGTTAACCGTCACTGAAATTGTAGGTTTGTTGGCCGTGGTCGTTGCAGGATTTTGGGTCGATGCGCCCTCTTCTGGCGCCATTCAATGGTTTGTCCAAGCGCCTGCGCCTGCGCAGTGGGGCTTGTGCCTGGTTTTCGTTTTGCTAACCTTTGGCGGCTGGAATGAATCTGCTTACATTTCTGCAGAATTAAAGGGCGGTCCCCGCACCATGGTCTGGGTTATCTTGGCCAGCATGGTCACTTTGACAGTGATTTATCTGCTGGTCAATACGGCATTGCTGTTGGGCCTTGGGTTGAGTGGCTTAAGCCAAAGCAAAACCGCTGCAGGCGACTTGCTGGGTATCGCCTTCGGTCCTTGGGCGCAAAAATCTTTGGGCTTGTTCGTGGCCATCGCCGCCCTGACCAGCATCAACGCCACCATGTTTGTTGGCGCTCGAACCAACTTTGCAGTTGGCAGTGACTGGAAAGCTTTGCGCAAACTAGGACAATGGCAAATGGACATTGGCAGCCCCAAACCGGCCTTGCTAATGCAAGCCTTCATCAGCATTGGCTTAATTGCTTTGGGCACTCAAGAGGCCGATGGCTTTTCTGCCATGGTTGAATTTACCGCGCCTGTTTTCTGGGGCTTCTTGTTCTTGGTTGGGCTGTCCGTGCTTTGGCTGAGGCAAACTGATGCCCAAGCAACACGCCCCTTCAAAGTACCGCTGTACCCCATACTGCCTTTGATCTTTTGCGCAGTCTGTGCATGGCTCACCTACTCCAGCATCAACTATGCCATCTCGCAAAAAGCCATCCATGTTTCCATGTGGCTCATTGCCAGTGGCGTTGTGGCATTGCTAATTTTGCGTGTCAGAGAAAAAACTCTGGATCAGGCAGCCAACCAAATTTGAGCGTATGAAAACTCCGTTTTCTGATTTTGATTACGAGGCCGCACGAGCCGATTTTTCGTTTTCGGTGCCTGAGTTTTTCAATTTCGGTTTTGACGTGGTAGACCGAAGGGCACAGGAAAAAGACAAACTGGCTTTGATTGCAATTGACCGCAGTGGCGAACACATCAGGCACTACAACTACAGTGATTTAGAACGCGAATCCAATCGTTTTGCCAATGCCTTGCTCAACTTGGGCGTGCGCAAAGGCGACTCGGTCTTGGTGGTGCTGCCGCGAATACCAGAATGGTATTTTGTGCTTTTGGCGTGTACCAAAATAGGCGCCATTGCCATGCCAGGCACCAACCAGCTCAAGGCCAAGGATTTGGAATACAGAATCAACCGGTCCAAAGCGTCGGTGGTTGTGGTTGGCCCTTCGCACACTCAGGCAATTGAATCCATCGAATCGAATTGCAGTTCACTAGCGCACAAAATTTTGGTCGGTGAAAACTGCAGCGGATGGCTGCACTTTGAAAGCATGTGCACTTCGCAAGCACCCCACATCGAGCGACAGAATCTGACTCCTACGCGCTCTGATGAAACCATGTTGATCTACTTCACATCGGGTACCACCTCACTGCCCAAAATGGTTGAAAGAGATCACGCCTACGCACTGGCTCATTCGATCACAGGACGTTACTGGCAAGACCTGCGAGAAAGCGATGTGCACTGGACACTGACCGATACTGGTTGGGCCAAAGCCGCTTGGGGACTCCTTTATCCCCCATTGATGGCTGGCTCTACCATCGTTTTGTACGACGGCGAAGGATTCGATCTGGCCATTCACCTCGACATCATTCGAAAACACGAAGTGACCACATTTTGTGCCCCTCCCACAATCTACCGTGTGATGGCCAAAGCAGACTTGTCTGAAGCTGATTTCAGCTCGCTTCGCCACTGTTTTGGTGCAGGTGAACCGCTCAACCCTGAGGCCATGCGGGCATGGAAAATAGCCACAGGTTGCGACATCTATGACGGCTACGGCCAAACAGAAACCATCAACATCGTCGCCAATTTCCCGGGTATGCCTATTCGTCCCGGCTCCATGGGAAAACCATGTCCTGGGCTGCATGTCGATGTGATTGACGATGAGGGCCGGGTCATGCCTCCCCATGAAGTGGGCCACATTGCCGTCAAGATCACAGACCCCTACCCGCCAGGTCTTTTTCGGGGCTATTATGGCGACCCTCAAACCACAGCCCAATCATTTCGTCACGGCTGGTATTACACAGGTGACACCGCCAAACGAGACGAAGATGGCTACATCTGGTTTGTGGGAAGGTCAGATGACATCATTTCCTCATCGAGTTATCGCATCAGCCCCTTCGAAGTTGAGTCGACACTTATCGAGCATCCTGCCGTAGCCGAAGCTGCGGTGGTTGGCAAACCCGACGAACTGCGGGGTCAAATCGTGAAGGCCTTTGTCATCTTAGCCAAAGGCTATACCCCCTCGGAAGCATTGGCAATCGAACTGCAAAACTTTGTCAAAGAGCAAACTGCGCCCTACAAATACCCTCGTGAGATCGAATTCAGAGACTCATTGCCTAAAACCATTTCTGGAAAAATTCGCCGAGTGGAATTGCGCGCTGAAGGCTAATGCCAATCACTTCGGCCTTAAGCACAGATAGATATCAAAGATCGTCCGCATGACGATAATTTCTGTGGGTGCTTTTTCTAAATGATCTAGTGACCGCGATGTTGGTCCGACTTCAATAACGAATGAAGAATCAACCCAAGAAATCCACCCACCATTTGAGCCAAGACAAATGCAGGAACATCTGAGGGTGAAATACCCGCAAATGTATCGGTGAACATTCGACCAAAGGCCGCTGCAGGATTGGCAAAAGACGTACTGGCCGTGAACCAGTAGGCAGCGCCAATATAGCAAGCCACCAAAGAAGAAGCCTTGCCTTCAGGGGAACGCAAGATCACAAACAACAAACCTGCAGTTGCAACTGCTTCAGCAAGCCACTGCGCAGGGCCAGTTCTAACTTTGGAAGACCACTGCAGTATTTCAAGGCCAAACATGGCATGAGCAACCCAAGCACCTACAGCAGCGCCGGCAAGTTGGGCTAGCACATAGCCCATTAAGTGATGCCGCGCTAAGTCTTTGCGATAGGCCATCACCATCGACACCACTGGATTGAAATGCGCACCACTGATGGGGCCAAGCGTTTCAATCAAGACATACAGGGCAAAAACTGTGGCGAGTGTGTTGGCCAAAAGAGCCACCGCCACGTTGCCATCGGCCAATTGCTCGGCCATGATGCCCGAGCCAATCACGGCGCAAAACAGCGCCGCTGTGCCCACCAGCTCTGACAAATATCTTTTCCAATGAATCATGTTTTAGCCAGGTCTCGCGCCGTATTTTCTATAGACAATTTATTCAAACTGGTCAAAGGCAGGCTGGTAAAAATTTCAAGACGTCTTTTAATTTGATAAAGAGTTTGCGTGAAAGCTTCCAATTTTTCTGCATCAGTGCCATCACCTGCAGAGGGATCGGCATACCCCCAGTGCGCCGTTGCAGGCTGACCAGGCCAATAGGGGCAAACTTCGCCGGCTGCGTTGTCGCACACCGTGATGACCAAATCCATATGGGGTGCGTTGGGTTCTGCAAAAACGTCCCAGCTTTTGCTGCTCAAGCCTTCCGTTGAAATGCCCGCCTTTTCCAAAGTCACAATGGCCATGGGGTTGGGTGTTTGATTTTCTCTGGGACTGCTGCCAGCAGAGAAGGCTTTGAATTTGCCTTTGCCCAAATGATTGAGCAATGCCTCCGCCAAAATGCTGCGAGCCGAGTTGTGGGTGCACAGAAAAAGGACATTCAATGGTTTTACGTCAGACACTAGGACCTCCTTGGCTTTAACAGGTTTGACAGATGGCTGGGGAGCTGACTTCGCAGGCCTCCCCTTGGCAACAGTTTTGAGACAGATAGGTCAGCACTGCGTTCATGCGGTCAAACTGCGCCCGATAGATCAGATTGCGGCCACTGCGCTCCTGAGATATCAAATCTGCATTCATCAACTCTTTCAAATGGAATGAAAGTGTGTTTGAGGGGATACCCAATTCCTCGGCGAGGAGCGCAGGGGTAAGGCCATCGCTTCCCTTCACGACCAGCATGCGAAAAACTTGGAGACGATTGGGTTGAGCCAAGGCTGCCAATGCTTTGATAACGATTTTTTCTTCCATATTTCTACTTTAATGGAAATATATGACATTTTTATGGGAAAAATACATGCCATTGCTCAACTGAAGCTCAGCCTGGCCAGACTTCAACCTCTCCATTGATTTCAACGGCAATGCCGCGAGGCAGTGTCGACATTCCAACGGCAGAACGTGCGTGACAACCAGCATCAGGGCCAAAAAGCTCAAAGAGCAGGTCGGAGGCGCCATCAATCACTTGCGGCATTGTCGTGAAATGTGGACTTGCGTTGCACATGCCAAATATACGTACGATCTGTTTCACTCGGTCTAGCGAACCGACTTCTGCCTTCACAGTGGCCAGCATGGTTAGCATCACGGCGCGTGCTGTTGCATAGCCTTCGGCTTCAGTGATGTTTTCACCAAAGCGTCCAGTTTGCCTCACGCCTTCAAGCAAGGGCAAATCTAAACCGTGTCCTGACAGATACAACATGTTGTCGACTCGAACACAGCCACGGCGATTCTTTTTGGGAAAAACAAATGCTGGGGGCAACGAATAGCCCATTGCCTTGAGCCGATCTTCTATGGAACTCATAGTTTCTCCATCATGCGTTTTGTAGATTGGTTTTCTTTTGCTGCCACCATTGATGCAACCAAGCCGTGGTGCCACCACTAGACAGGACATCTTGTAAAGCAAAGGGAACGGGCTCAAATTGATATTCACGATTCTGGGTGATGTTGGAAAACATCCCAGTCTGAAAGTTAACACTGAGCTCATCCATGTGATTGCATGCGCTGGAAATACCAGTGCATCCGGTTAGAACTGGCAATCCAATTCCGATGGCTTCACGATAGGCCAAAAAAGACATTGACTCACACACCAATCCAAGACCCAAAGCTTTCATCGCAATATAGCCTTGCATTTTGGCGCCCATGCCAAAGTTACGGCCTGTCACGATCAAATCGCCCGGGCGGCAAAGTTTGTGGAAGTCGGGAATAGTACCTTCGAAAAGATGTTCAATGATGTCTTTGGGGTCTGTTCGCATTTCAGAAACAATGCGCATGGGCACAACGCCACCCATGTGGGGAATGTCATGCCCGAACTGCCAACAGCGCCCTTTCATTGACCAAGCAAAATCTTGCAAGATTATTCTGCCTTGATGCCCGCATTGCGAATAACCGTGCCCCATTTGTCCAATTCGCGGCGAATATGACCCGCAAAAGCCTCTGGACTGCTGGCAACAACTTCTGAGCCATCGTTGCTCAAACGTGTTTTGATTTCTGGGCTGGTAATGATGGCTGCAATTTCCTTGTTCAAGCGCTGCACAATGGCATCTGGAGTGCCTGCTGGCATCATCAAACCTACCCAAGCATTGACGTCAAAACCAGGGACACCCGACTCTTGAATGGTGGGTACATTGGGCAGTTGGGCCATGCGCTTAGCGCTTGTCACAAAAACCGCTTTGATCTTTCCATCGCGAATGGTGCTCATCACCTGAGCGGGAGAAGTGCACAAAAGTTGCAGACGGCCACTGATCAGATCTGTCATGGCTGGCGGTATGCCTTTGTAGGGCACATGGGTGAACTTGATACCTGCGGCGCTGTTTAACAATTCCATGCCAATGTGCGCGGCTGTGCCCATGCCAGAGTTGCCCATGGTGACTTCACCTGGCTTTTGCTTGGCCAGAGCCATTACTTCGGTAAAGTTTTTGGGTGCAAAGCCGTTCGACGAAACTACCACCAGTGGAATGGCCGTGGTTTGAATAAGGGGCACAAAATCTTTGATGGGGTCGTAAGGAACTTTGTCGCGCAAGCTGGGGTTGATGGCGTAAGTGGTGGTGACCAGCAAAATGGTATAGCCATCGCCGGGTGATTTGGCGGCTGCTTCAACGCCAATCAAAGTTCCCGCACCAGGCTTGTTGTCAATGATGACGGGCTGACCCAAACGCTCAGAAAGCTTTTGACCAATGGTTCTGGCTTGAATGTCTAAACCATCGCCAGCTGGAAATGGCACGATGATGCGAATGGGACGATCGGGGTATTGCGCATGAGCAGAAAAACTCAGCAAACAAAACAAGGCAACGATAAACCGGACAAACATTGAATGACTCCTAGCATGGGTAATTAAAGATGGCGCGGGTCAATGATTGAACCCGCCACAGCAGAGGCCGCAACTGTCAAAGGATTTCCAAGATACAGCTTAGCATCTTTGGCGCCAAAGCGGCCGTGATTGTTGTTGGTGGCAGTAGAGATGGACACTTCGCCAGAATGCAAAGGACCTACAACCGCATCATTGCAGGGCCCGCAACCGGGGGGCAAAACGACTGCACCCGATTCGATCAACACTTGCATGAGATCGCTTGAAGCCAGCTTTTGCATGGTTTCTTCAGAGCCAGGAACCACAAAAAGTCGGACGCCAGAAGAGACTTTTCTCGAACGCAATACTTCGGCAGCGGCAGCAATATCCTCAAACATAGAGGAGCCACACGAGCCAATAAATGCATGGTCAATGGAGAGTCCTGCTACCTCTGAAATGGGAACCGCATTTTGAATACCGCCTGGCAAGGAAACCAGAGGCTCCAAATTTTCTAAATCAATTTCGGCACGCATTTGATAGTGAGCAGATGGGTCTGAAAATTCAGCCAAAAAAGGCGATTTTGCAACCTTGTTGGCGTGGGTTAAGACCTCATTGGAAGGTGGAAAGAAAACGCCATATGCGCCAAGCTCAGTGGGTGTGCTGCAAAGTGCCACTCGAGCTGCCAAGGAGAACTGATCAAGATCACCTGCAAACTCGAGGATTTTGTAATCTAAATCGAAAGGAATCTGGCCAGTCTTGATAAGACGACCAATGTGCGTTCCGAGATCTCTTGCATGAACATAGGGCGGCAAGCGGCCTTTCAAGGTAAGTTGCAAGGAATGTGGCACCATGATCCAGTTGGTACCCGTAGCCAGAACTCGAGAGATTTCAAGCCCTACGCGAAAACCCACAGCGCCTATTGCGCCAACGTTGGTGCAGTGACGGTCGTTGTCAAAAACAAAATGGCCAGGACTGACCAGCCCCATTTCCATTGGGAAAATGTGCCCGTGGCCACCACGCCCAACGTCAAAGAAATGACCCACCTTCCAAGCTTTTGCAGCTTGTCGATTGGTTGCACCATAAAGTGCCGCACGCGGGCTTCCATACAAAACCTCATGGTCCGTGACCAAAACCACTTTCTCAGGGTTAGCCAGTTGATCGATACCGATGCTGTCGAGTGCTTTTTTGATACTTGGCAAAACATTGTCATGCACCATCACCATGTGAGGGTTGGGGAAAACAATATCCCCTGGCGCTACGCTGCTTAGACCACAGGCTTTTGCAATGATTTTTTCAGGGCCTGTCATCGGCCGAACTGCATTGCTAGCCTGTATCTGAGTGCTCATGATCGTTTGATTGCCGATCAGTCGAGCTTGAGGCCAATGGTCTTGACGACTTTGGTGTAACGCGAAGCTTCCTCAGCAACCAACTTAGCAAACTGCTCGGGATTGTTGCTGATGGGATCGGCACCATTGCGTTCCATCGCTTGCTTGAAGTCGGCCGTTGGCACAATGGCCATGAGTTCTCTGTGGAGTCGCTCAATGATGGGACGGGGCGTGCCAGCGGGTGCAAATACGCCTAGCCACAGGCTAACTTCAAATCCGGGATAGCCTGACTCAGCCACGGTAGGCACATCGGGCAAGGCAGGAGACCGCTGGCTGCTACCCACGGCAAGCGGACGAAGTTTTCCAGCCTTTGTGTGCTGCAAAAGCGCCGGCATAGAGCCAAACACGCTCTGAACCTCATTGGCGAGCAAGGCCAAGTCGGCCTGAGCATTTCCTTTGTAGGGAACGTGTTGCAAGTTAACTTGCGCCACGTCTTTGAGCATCTCCATGGCCAAATGCGTCGTTGAGCCATTGCCAGCAGAGGCGAAGTTCATCTTGCCAGGGTTTGCTTTGGCAAGTTCAACAAGTTCTTTGAGGTTGTTGGCCTTGACCTGTGGATTGACGACCAGCAGGTAAGGTGTGATGGCAACCAAGGAAATCGGTGCAAAGTCTCTGATTGGGTTATAGCCCAACTTTGAATAAGCCGCTGGCGCAACAGCATGAGTGCTGGTGGTACCGATGCTGATGGTGTAGCCGTCTGGTGCAGCTTTGGCTGCCAAATCAGCGCCGATGGTCCCGCCTGCGCCGCCTCGATTGTCGACAATGACTTGCTGGCCTAGCCGCTCGGAAAGCTTCTGCGCGACAACACGGCCGACAATGTCAGTTGATCCACCAGCCGGGAACGGCACGATTAAGCGTATGGGCTTGTTTGGGTAATCGGATTGCGCCAAAAGTGTGGCGGGAGCGGCAAGCAATGCGGCAGTCAAGGCGACGGCCAGTCTGCGGATTGAACTTGGGGTTTGCGATTTCATTAGTAGATTCCTCCTAATTAAAAACTGATCAAGCTGCGCTGAAAGTAAATTTGCTGATATAGCCACTTGCTGAAATTTTTGTTCTCAAAAAATTCTAGCATCCTCACTTTCTAAATGATAACTGGAAGACCCGAATAAAACTCACAATAGATCAATGAATTCAGGGCTTCCTCTAAGTTGCTGGTTGCGTAATTTAACGCCATTGTTTGAGACACTCAGCTGATTTTGAATGAAAGGTACGATAAATCCAATTAATGAGATAAGCTGTTTCTTTGGCTGAAATATGTCCCATGTGGGCTGCTTGGCTATTTCCCAAAGGAACCCCTCATGCTTGTGCGCCTCTTGTATGTCAGTCAACCCGTGGGGCCCATTACCACCACCATGACCACGCTCATTTTGGAAAAATCCGACGCCAACAACAAGACAGAAAACATCACGGGTGTTTTATGTCAGGGCTCAGGATTGTGGATGCAAGTTTTAGAAGGCGAACGTTCCAAAGTCAATTTGCTTTATTCAAAAATAATGGCAGACCGAAATCACCAGTGAATGTTCTCTACGCTCGAATCATGGCCAATCGACATCACCACAATCTTGAACTGTTGTCGATGGAAGAAATTACGCACAGACGTTTTGGTCAATGGTCTATGGCGCTTGTCTATTTGTCGAAAGATGATCCCATGGTTCAAATGGCACATCCCGAATTCGATCCCTACACAGCCTCCGCCAAAGATGCTTTTTTCATCTTGGAAGAACTGATTAAAACAGGCAGTCCTATTTTGAATACACCATCCTAATTAGGCAACCAATCCTGCACACAGCTTCTAGCCCAAATCAAATGAATCAATAAAGGAGTTGATCATGAAGTTATTCCGAGTTTTCTTAACACTGTCGCTCACCAGTTGCTTGAATTTAGCCTACGCGTCCCCTATTCTCCATACTAACAACGCCACACCTCAGGTCTCCGCCTCGGTTAGCAATCAAAATTTGCAGAATGCTTTGGCTGCTTCCGTACAGATTACAAGTCGTGCCATTGAAGATGCATCGTCGGCCAGAACCCTTGGCAAAGAACGTCAAGGCTCTGGCGTTGTGATTGGATCTGACGGCTTAATCTTGACAATAGGCTATCTCATTTTAGAAACTGAACAAATAGAGGTTAAAACTTCGCAACAAAAAACTTATCCAGCTCAAGTTGTTGCATACGACCAAGCCACTGGATTTGGATTAATCAAATCACTGGTTCCGCTTCAAGGGGTTGAACCAGTTAAATTGGGTAAAGTCAATGAGGAAAAAATCGACAGCTCGCTTTGGGTTGTCTCTGCCGGCCAGTCGGCTTTTTCGACGCCAACAAAGCTGATTGATATTCGATCATTCACAGGCTATTGGGAATACCACCTCGACAGCGCAATTTACACAAGTCCACCTGTCACCAATCACTCCGGTGCCGGTCTATTCAATCAAAAAGGTGAGTTAGTTGGCATTGGAAGCCTCTTTGTACAAGACGTGATGCCGGCCGATCAATCGTTAAGGATGGCTGGAAACATGTTTGTGCCCGTTGATTTATTAGAGCCTATTTTTAAGAACTTGTTACAAGACGGTGTGGGCCCAAATAGTCAAAGAGCTTGGCTAGGTATCAACGCAGTGGAAAGACAGGGGCGGATCCAAATTGTGCGAGTCACACCCGAAAGCCCCGCTCAATTGGCGGGTATTGTGCCCGGTCTATGGTTGCTTGGATTGAATGGAAAACCGGTAGAGAGTTTGGCCACTTTTTACAAACAACTGTGGGCAATACCCATCCATTCAGGATCTGCTCAGTTAACTCTTTTTGATGGCAGGACAATTTATCAAATTCCTGTTTCCATCGTAGACCGTTCAATCAATATCAAAAAACCCTTAGGTATTTAGTGATCGTCATTTTTCAATTCTCTTTTTGTTGCACAAGTTTGATATGACCCTGCAAGGCACTAAACGCAAGATCACTTACGTTGCCACTTACGAGACCATCGCTTTCTTGCTCGGCACGCTTGGCTTTTTTAGTTTCAGTGAAAGCAGCCTCGAGCGCGCAGGTGCCCTAGCCATCTTCGCTTCACTGTTTGCGGTGAGCTGGAACTTTGCATACAACGCCATGTTTGAGCGCTGGGAGTCGAAAAGGCTTGAACGTGGTCGCAACTTTGGTCGACGCATGCTACACGCCGTTGGTTTCGAACTTGGCTTTCTGGTGGTCCTACTGCCAGCAGCGGCATGGTGGCTCGACATCAGTTATCTGCACTCATTCACACTCAACCTTGGCTTGAATATTTTCTTTTTTGTTTACACATTTGCATTTACATGGTGCTTTGATCGCGTGTTTGGGCTGCCAGAGTCGGCGGCATCGCCTGCAGCGTGAAGGCCCCTTTAATTAAGTACCATTTTGTCTTAAACTCTTTGACGTAAGGCAGGCTCAGCCCTCTTGTCGTACACACCACAACTTCAAAGGAGTTTTCATGCAACGTCGCACTCTTCACCTCAGCCTGCTGGCTGGCTTATTCGCTGTTTCCGGCTTGGTGTCGGCCCAAACCAAATGGGACTTGCCCGCCGCCTACCCGGCCACCAACTTCCACACCGTCAACATGACCCAGTTTGCTGCCGATGTCGACAAAGCCACAGCTGGCAAGCTCAAAATCACGGTGCACGCCAACGCGTCTTTGTTCAAGGCCCCTGAAATTAAGCGCGCTGTTCAAGGCGGCCAAGCCCAATTGGGCGAGATTTTGCTGGTGAACTTCCAGAACGAATGGCAACCCTTTGGCGTTGACGGCCTGCCCTTTTTGGCCGACAGCTATGACGAGTCCATGAAGCTCTACCAAGCGCAAAAACCGCTTTTAGAGAAAAAGCTGGCCGACCAAGGCATGCTGCTTTTGTACTCAGTGGCTTGGCCACCCCAGGGTATTTACAGCAAAAAGCCGCTCAACAGCGTAGCCGACTTGAAGGGCATCAAGTGGCGCGCGTACAGTCCCACCACCGCCCGCATTGCTGAACTGATAGGCGCTCAGCCAGTGACCGTGCAAGCTGCCGAGTTTTCGCAGGCACTGGCCACAGGTGTGGTTGAGTCCACCATGACGTCAGGTGCAACGGGTGTAGACAGCAAGCTGTTTGAACACCTCAAGTTTTATTATGACGTTCAGGCATGGCTTCCTAAAAATGCTGTGATTGCCAACAAAAGAGCCTTTGATGGGCTGGACAAGCCCACCCAAGACGCTGTTCTGAAAGCCGCAGCTGATGCCGAAAGACGTGGCTGGACCGAATCGCGCAAGGTCAACACAAGCACCTTGGAAATCCTTAAGGCCAATGGTATGACTGTGGCACCACCTTCAGCGCAACTCAAAGCCGACATGAAAAAAGTTGGCGACACCATCATGAGAGAGTGGCTTGAAAAGTCAGGTGCTGAAGGCAAGTCCATCGTCGACGCTTTCAATCGTTGAGCTGATGAGAAGACTGCTTAACGCCATTTATGCCAGTACCGCCGCTTTGGCGGCGCTGAGCATGTGCGGCCTGCTGTGCATGGTGCTGCTGTCCATCTTAAGTCGACAGATTCATGTGCATGTGCCCGGCACCGATGCCTATGCAGGCTACCTCATGGCAGGTGCTGGCTTTTTGGCACTGGCCCACACCTTGAAGCGAGGTGAACACATACGCGTCACCTTGGTGCTGGGCTTGTTCAAGGGGGGCGCACGCAAAGGCATGGAAATTTTCAGTCTCGGGCTGGCTAGCCTGCTGGCTGGGTTGTTTGCTTTTTACAGTTGCCGCCTAGTGTGGCAATCGATCGAGTTTCACGATATCTCGACCGGCAACGACGCAACGCCGCTGTGGATTCCACAGTTGGTCATGGCGCTAGGCACAGTGATATTTGCATTGGCCTTTGTCGACGAGCTGATATTAGAAATCCGAGGTCAACGCCAAGCCTCAGACAGCAGCGAATCGCTGCGCAACGAATGACCTGTCATGAATGACATGATGATCACAGGGCTTTTGGTCCTGACTTTGTTTTTGATTTTGGGCAGTGGGGTGTGGATTGGCCTGACGCTCTCTGGCGTGGCCTGGGTGGGCATGCAAATGTTCTCTGCCAGACCCGCCGGTGACGCCATGGCCATGACCATCTGGGGATCCGCATCGAGCTGGACCCTCACGGCACTGCCCCTTTTCATCTGGATGGGCGAGATTTTGTTTCGCACACGGCTAAGTCAAGACATGTTCAAAGGCCTCGCGCCTTGGATGCAGGCTTTGCCCGGTCGCTTGTTGCACACCAATGTGGTGGGATGCGCCATTTTTGCGGCGGTGTCTGGGTCGAGTGCGGCCACCTGCGCCACGATTGGCAAAATGACCCTGCCGGAGCTGCAAAGGCGCGGCTATCCCGAAGACATGGTGATCGGCACTTTGTCGGGCTCGGGCACGCTGGGCCTGCTAATACCGCCGTCCATTATCATGATCGTCTACGGCGTGGCAGCCGACGTGTCGATCGCCCAACTGTTCATTGCTGGGGTCTTGCCGGGCTTGTTGCTGGCGGGGCTGTTTTCGGGCTACATCATTTTGTGGTCGCTGCGCCACCCAGACCAAATACCACCGCGTGACGCCCCCATGAGTTTCATGCAAAAAATACAGGCGTCCAGCAGCTTGATACCCGTGGTCTTGCTGATTGGGGCGGTTTTGGGCTCGATTTACACTGGCTTTGCAACCGCCACCGAAGCGGCCGCAGTGGGCGTGGTGGGCGCCTTGGTCTTGTCCAGTCTGCAAGGCTCAATGAGTTGGTCGGTGTTCAAAGAAGCCCTGATGGGGGCCACTCGCCTGTACTGCATGATCGCGCTAATCTTGGCGGGTGCAGCCTTCTTAACCTTGTCCATGGGCTACATCGGCCTGCCGCGCCACTTGGCCGAGTGGATTGGCGGCTTGGGTCTTAGCCCCTTTGCGCTCATCATGGCCTTGATGGTGTTTTTCATCATCTTAGGTTGCTTTTTAGACGGCATCTCCATGGTGGTATTGACCATGGGCGTGCTCATGCCAACAGTTCAAAAAGCGGGCATTGACCCAATCTGGTTTGGTATTTTCATCGTCTTAGTAGTCGAGATGGCGCAAATCACGCCACCGGTGGGCTTCAACCTGTTTGTGCTGCAGGGCATGACGGGCAAGCAACTGCCCTACATCGCCCGCGTGTCCATGCCCATGTTCTTCCTCATGGTGGGTGCGGTGTTGCTAATCTACTTTGTGCCCGGCATCGTGACCTGGTTGCCCACTCAGATGAAGCTCTGATGAAGCGCTGATAAAGTATTTAAATATCTTGGACTAAATTGGAGAATACCCAAGCCGCACTTGCGCAGCCGTGTATTCACTGTGCAAAGCTTGACCTGAAGAAAAATTCATTGTTTTTTCTTCATTGGCAGGTAAATTTACTTCTTTTTGTGGGCTGATGTGCATCAAGTATTGTGATGATCAGCCTTGTCGTCCCAAACAGCTTCGATAACATGGCAGCATGAATTCAAATAGCACAGTGAATCTGTCTTGGGTGTGGATAAGTTTTTTAATTCTTATGCCATTTTCGTCACTTTCAGAAGAGGGGCGAAAGCACATTGCACCTGAATTGTTACCCAATTCACTACAGCTTAGTTGGCAAGCAAACAAGCCTAGCTTGGGCAAGTTTGGCCAGTGTGCTGCTGCCTTTGACAGCAAAACAGACGACTCCAAAATGGCTTTTGCTTGTTCTATTTATGTCAAATTAACTGCCGTTGCAGAGCGCAAAGCCATTCAACACTGTGACGAGCAGAGAGAGGCAAGGCGCATCAAATCACCTTGCCAATTGATCCGTTAAATGGCATTCCCCCAAATCCCAAGATAATTCTCAATGCGCAATGAAATTCCCCCGGGCCATGCATTACTACCGCCGACGAACTTGATAATCCACAAGAACTGATGGTGCGTTCATGGGTCAATCGAATTGGTCGACTTGAAAATACCGCAAGAGAAATACGATAAATGGCTGTATTCGTTGATTGTTGAATCTCTGCGAGCATCTGTCTGAAGTGTGATGGCTTCGATCACCAATCAGACTTGCTGCTTGCAAGCGAATGCGCTTGGAAAAGTTCAGCCAACGTGACGTCGTAGTTCGTCGCTGGATTACAAGTGACTTTTGTGATGTGTGCGCCGCGAGTTGGGACTTACCGGCACCGAAGAGGTGTCTGTCTAAAGGTCCATTAAGGTTTGGTTGCGCTCAGGGTACGGTCTTGTATTGTGAAAAATTATCAGAAGTTAACGCCCACCCGCGACATCCACAATGCTCCCATGCACGTAACTGGCCTCAGGCCCTGCAAGCCACATAACCACCTTTGCAACTTCCTCCGCCGTACCTGAACGTCCCATTGGCACTGCTGACTTCGCCAAGATTTTCATTTGATCAATGCCACCATGAACATTGTGGATCTCCGTGGCGATGAGACCCGGTCGGACCGCATTGACTCGAATTCCCTGAGTGCCCACCTCTTTGGCCAAAGCCAGATTGAAACTGTCCAGAGCTCCTTTGCTTCCTGCGTAGGCGCTTCCGCCTGCCAAGCCGCCAAGGCGTGATGCGACCGACGACATGTTGACAATAGCCCCACCGGAGCCGCCATGTGCTGTCGACATGCGAAGAACTGCTTCACGGGCGCAGTAATAGACACTGAACACGTTGGCTGAGTACAGACGATGGACGTTGGTTTCATCCACATCGGTAATCATGATACTGGCGAGGATACCGGCATTGTTGATGAGCGCATGCATGGGCCCCAGTGCCTCATCGAACTCACTGAACATGCGCTTCACATGAGATTGTTGACTGACATCGGCTTGTAAACAAATGACTTTGGTGCCCATTTGCCGAAGTTCTTCAGCCAAGCTCATGGCCTCCGTTTGACTCTGGTTGTAATTTAACCCGATGGACCAGCCCTGCTGCGCTGCCAGGCGTGCGATCGCTTGGCCAATGCCTCGACTGGCACCGGTGATGAGAATGTTTTTAGGGTCGCTCATATGGTCATTCAGGTTGAATATTGGCTTCTCTGACCAAGCGAACCCATTTGCTGACTTCGCTGGCCATGAATGTTTTAAGTTGATCGGGTGACATGATCATGGGTTGAATTCCAATGCCTGCCAATTTATCTTGTGTCTCTTTTGACTTCAAGGCTTGGCCTATGCTTGCATTCAGTTTGTCCACCACGTCTTTGGACATACCGGCTGGGCCGACCAAGGCAAACCAAGCGGTGATATCAAAGCCCGGCATGCTTTCGGCCAAGGAGGGCCATTCAGGCACCAGCGACGAGCGTTTCTGGGCTGTAATGCCCAAGGGACGCAACTTGCCACCCTTGGCCTGAGCCATGGAATTGCCCAAATCCACAAAGGTGAAATCCACCACGCCAGCCATCACGTCGTTCATGGCCAAAGGAATGCCTTTGTAAGCGACGCCCTTGGTGTCAATCTTGCCTAGTTTATTGAGCACGGCAATGCTAACTTGCGAACTGGAAGAGCCATAACCCGCATTGACTTTGCCGGGTCGCTGTGCCGCGTAGCTGATGAATTCCTGAATATTCTTAGCCGGATGATCTGTCTTCACCATCAAAACCAGCATGTTTTCGCCAACGGCAGCTACTGGCGTGAAGTCCTTGAGTGGATCGTAGGGAATGCTTTTCAGCAAGGCCACGTTAGAGGCTGCAGCTGAATTGGAGGAGAACAAAAGGGTATAGCCGTCTGGTGCAGACCGGATGACATCCATGGCTGCAATCGAGCCACCTGCACCCGGTTTGTTCTCGACGATGAACGATTGACCCAGCACTGCCTGCATCTGTTGAGCCATAAGCCTGGCAGCTTGGTCAGTAGCGCTCCCTGCAGGGAAGGGCACCACAAATTTCACAGGTTTAGAGGGGTAGGCTTGTGACCAACTGACACTCGACCACCCCAGAAGAGCCAGGCTAAGCGCAAAGGTTTTCAAGAAAATTCGTGTTTTCATAATGTCTCCTGATAGCTGTTGATGATGGATTTCAAGGTTTTTGAATGGTGAGGGTCAGCAGATGGAACGATAAAGATTTGCCGTGCATGTCGAGGTTGAGAGAGTCATTAACCCCCCCATCTAGCACGTCATGCATCACAAAATTCATGGCGCCTATGTTGGGCAAAAGATAGCGGCGTACTTCACTCGGGCGTCGAGCGCCGAAATGCGCGGCGACCCTTTCAGGGGTGACCTGATCAACCAGCCAAGCATAGTCTTCGTTCTTGTAGGCAATCAGACTGATGTTGGCATGGTTCCCTTTGTCACCGGTTCGAGCGTGAGCAAGGTCGTAAAGTGCAATAGTGTTCATGGGTCAGAGCTGACAAGTCGTCAAATAAAGTGAATGGTTGCAGGAATTTTTTCGCGGGGAATCAGACAGGCCAGGTTGGACAGTCTTTGGCGTTTGCTGACCCGAACGCCGCCGCCACCTGCAGGGCCTCCTGTCCAAAGTGCGGTCAGCTCTTGCAAGAGCAATTCAATGCTTGCCAATGATTCGTGTTTGGCTGCAACCCTCAAACGCACATCTCTCGAATGAGTCACCGGTGTACTGTTCAACATGCTGCCACCATCATCGCCCAGGATACTGGTGAGACCAATGAGATCAAAGCGAAGGGGCATGTATCGACCCATGCGCTTTTGCATGACCTCCATGGACAGCCTCGCCCTTGCTTCTGCGTTTGGACCTGCGTATGAAATTTCACCCTCGCCCAACCAACCGCCATCGAAATAGGCCAGTACTTTCAGGGTGTCGGTGCGAGCATGGCCCTTCACACCCGAAAGGCGAACACAGTCTGGCCCTAGTTGCTCTACTTTGGCTTGTGTGATGTCTGCCACTACATCGGGGGTGATGTATGCGGCGGGGTCATGCACTTCGTACAGGAGTTGCTCTTTGACGGTACGGCAGTCGACCAAACCCCCTGTGTGATCAGCCTTGGTAATGACACAGGAACCATCTTCAAAAATTTCTGCGATTGGAAACCCAACATTATCAAGGCCAGGAACTTCTTTTTTTCCGGGATCAGCAAAGTAACCCCCACTGACTTGCGCCCCGCACTCCAACAAATGTCCAGCCATCGTGGCACCGGCAAGTTGGTTCCAATCTGAGGCGCTCCACTGATAGTGTGCAATGGCGGGACCCAGCAACAATGAAGGATCGGCTACACGGCCTGTTACCACAATCTGAGCACCTTGTCTCAGGGCTTGCGCTATTTCAAACGCACCCAAATAAGCGTTTGCACAGACAAAACGACGCTCGTCAAACGCGTTGTTCAAATGCTGCTTGACAAGAGTACGACCCTCCTGGTTGGATAAGTCATCGCCCGTAACGACAGCAATTCGAGGCTTTGGCAAGCCAAGTTTTTCAGCCAATTGAACAATGCATAAGGCGGCACCCTGCGGATTGGCCGCACCGAAGTTGCCGATGATGGGAATGTTGTGCTTTAAACAATCAGCAAGGATGGGGCTAAGTTCCAATTCCAGCAAAGGTTCGTAACCGAGGCCGGGATTGGCTCGGCGAATGAGATGCTGGTGGGCCAGAGTTCTCTCGGCCAGATTTTCAAACATCAAGGCAGCAGGGCCGCCCCTGGCAATAAGTGTCTTGACCACTGGAACGGCCGCATCAACACGATCGCCTGAAAAACCTGCACCGCAACCCACAGCCAATGTTTGCATCCGAATTCCTGAAGGGTTTAAAACCATAGGGTCATTATGCGGACCTACAATTGATTTGTAAAATTAAATTAACTGCATATTTATTAAGCTTACCTAATGAAACTTTCAGGTCGATTGATCGATGCTTTTTTAGCCCTTGAAGAAACGAGGCACTTCGGTTTGGCTGCCCAGCGCTGTAATGTTTCTCCCTCGGCCCTGAGCCAGTCCATCAGCCGTTTGGAGGCGCAATTGGGCATCAAACTTTTTGACCGAGACACAAGGAATGTTTCTTTAACACCAGAGGGACAAATCTTTTCTCAAGGCGCCAACCGAATTGCAGCTGAGATGCGCTCAGCCTTGGATGACATCGAAAATCGGTTGCAAAAGAAAGCAGGACGGGTCAGTTTGGCGGCACCTCCGTCGATAGCTTCGAATTGGTTACCAGAGCGAATGGCTTTGTTCAAGTTACGCTTTCCAAACATTGAACTCAGGCTGTTCGACGTTGTTTCGGATCAATGCATTGAATTCATCAGCCAAGGTCAGGCTGATATTGCCATTAACGCTCAACCGGGAAACCCATTGGAGCTGGATTCAAAAATATTGTTCAATGAGCCCATGTTCTTGATCTGCCACAGCAGTCACCCCTTCGCTGGCAAGGAATCCATTGCTTTGAAAGATCTCAAAAAACAGCCGTTCATCCACACCATTCGTACTGGAAGTGTTTGGCAGCATGTACAAACTTTTCTTAGCATCGCAGGGGTTGTGGATACAGGCTTGGAAGTCACCCAACTTGGCACTTTGGGTGGATTGGTAGCGCGGGACTTCGGCCTGAGCATCGTCCCTCAATTTGCCTTGACTTTGTGTATGCGAAGGGATGTCGCGGCTGTCCGCATCAAGGATAAAAGAGCCGTTCGACCAATTTACTTAGTGAAAAAGAAAAACCACAGCCTCTCGGCCGCCGCTCAATGCTTTTATGAGCAATTGTTGCTCGAGGCCGTTGACCAGAAAACGTCCTAGCAAAGAAAGATGGTTGACGAATTTTTTTGATGACGATTACTTTGCCAACCAACCCAACTTAAATTGTCTGTAGGTTATGCGGATAACATTGGATAGCACCTGTGGAGTTGGTTTGATTTCAAGTGCGGCAACTCAGATTTCACCTGTACAAACGATCAGTTTGGTTGATCAATTGATCTATGTCAATGGCGCCAAAGAACCAAGGGA
>JAPLPO010000153.1 GCA_026400155.1 Burkholderiales bacterium
GAGCGTTCTTTGCCAGCTTTGAGTCGAATCGTTTTCATCTTGTCATTGTCCCACTCAGTGAGGCCCTCAAAATCTGCTGCCACTGGCGATTATTTTTTCTCTGAGTTGCCAGCGCCGCGCTTGGCCCTGGGGTGCGCTGCATCGTATGCCTTGGCCAAGTGCTGAAAATCCAAGCGCGTGTACACCTGCGTGGTGCTGATGTTGGCGTGACCCAACAACTCTTGCACCGCGCGCAAATCACTGCTCGACTGCAACACATGGCTGGCAAAAGAGTGCCGCAACATGTGGGGATGCACGGGCGTGGCCAGTCCAGCCAACAAGCTGCGCCGCTTCAAGCGTTGCCACACCGATTGCGCCGTCAGGCGTGTACCGTGTTTCCCTGGAAACAGCGCCAGCGCAGCATCCGACAAGCCCGGCACAGATTGCGTCATCATGCCCATGGCTTGGCTGCGCAAAGGCAACCATGTTTCTAGGGCCTTGATGGCTGTCTGACCTAGCGGCACCGTTCTGCGTTTACCGCCCTTGCCTTGCACCATCACCTCGGCGCCTTGCAAGTCAATCCAGCCACGCCCTTTTTTGGAAGCCTCCGTGCTGGCCACCACATCCAAACCCGTGAGCTCGGCCACCCGCAAACCGCAGCCGTACAACAACTCCACCATGGCGGCGTCGCGCGCTTCTAGCCAAGGGTCATCGGCTTCTTCTGAGTGCTCGGCCAATTGCACGGCCTCGTCCACGCCCAATGCTTTGGGCAACGGCTTTGAAACTTTGGGAGCGCGAACGCCTTCGACAGGGTTGTGGGCAATGAGACTTTCGCGCGCCAACCAGTGGTAGAAGCCGCGCCAGCCCGACAAAATCAGTGCAATGCCGCGCCCAGTGCGGCCGCCGCTGTGCATTTGGGCCACCCACCGGCGCACATGCATGGTTTGCACCAGCGCCAAATCCACTTGGGCGGTCTGCGCTAAGTCAGAGAGTTTTTGAAGATCTAGCGCATACAGCGTTGAGGTTCGCTCGGCCAAGCGTTTTTCAAAACGCACATGATCGAGGTACCGCGCAACGCGCTTATCCATGGCGAAAGCCTTAGCCCTTTGCTGGCAACAATGCAGACAATGCCGCGCTGCAAAGCTCTGCCAAGTGCTCTAAAAAATCGGTGCCCATACCGCTGTGATAACGCTGTGCATCGGGCGACGCCAACACCAACAAACCAAATGGGGCTTGATCTTTGTTCAAGCGCAGGGGCAACAAAGCCACTGACGCCGCTTGGGCTGGCGCTTGCAACCATTGAACGGCCTCAACGCCAGAGCTTGCACCCACAAATGGCGCAGCATAACTGGCGGCCGCTTGCCGTACCTCTTCACTCACCGCTTGCGCGTAGGGTGCATCGGCAAAGACATCGGCCACACCCCACAAACGCACAGCCACTTGCGGCACCTGAAAGCGTGCCTCAATGTTTTTCAGGGCGGAAGGGACACGCTCAGAAGCCGGCGTTTGCAACAACTCACAAGCCCACTTTTGTAGCTTCTCTGTGATGATCATGTTCTCGTTGCCATGGCGAATCATGTCCATGATGCGCATTTCCAAAGCGCGAATTTTGTCGCGCAGCATCTGGGCTTGGCGTTCTTGCAAACTCACTGAACGGTGGTTGTCTGGGCTCATCAAATGAACCGATGACAACAATTGCGCATGGCGCTCAAAAAAATCAGGTGTGTTGGCCAAGAAATCAGCGATGTCATCTTCGGTGATGGGGTTCATCGGATTGATGGAAGTGGAAGTCATGCCTGTCTTTCTGATCAAGGTAATTCGGGAACGTCAATTTCGCCTTCAAACACCGAGGTGGCTGGGCCGGTCATCAGCACAGGCTGAGACACATCTTTCAAAGCGCCGCCCTGCCATTCAATGGTGAGCACGCCGCCGTGCGTTTGCACATCGACGATGGGGTTGAGCAAGCCCATGCGAATGCCTGCCACCACCGCTGCGCAAGCGCCCGTGCCGCAAGCCAAGGTTTCGCCGGCACCGCGTTCAAACACACGCAATCGAACCTGGTTGCGGCTCAAAACCTGCATGAAGCCAGCATTCACACGGTTGGGAAAGGCGCTGTGGTGTTCAATCAAGGGGCCAAGGGTGAGGACCGGCGCGGTGTCGACACTGTCCACCACTTGAACCGCATGCGGGTTGCCCATAGACAACACCGCCACCTCGACCCCAGCCGCAAAGTCGCTGCTGGCTGCATTGGTTTTCAAAGGCAATTGCCAGACTTGGCAATCACCAACCCATTTGTGCTGCAGGCCTTCAAACTGAAAAGGCACTTTGAGCCCCTCAAAAATAGGGGCGCCCATGTTGACCGTGACGCGGCCATCGGCGTTCATGTGCAATTCAATCTCGCCTTGCTTCACTTTCACGCGCACACGATCTTTGGTGGTCAGGCCTTTGTCGCGCACATAGCGCACAAAACAGCGCGCACCATTACCGCAGTGCTCCACCTCACCGCCATCGGCGTTGTGAATCACATATTCAAAGTCGAGCGAGGGGTTTGGAGCCGGGCGCACCGTTAAAATTTGATCAGCCCCCACACCGAAGTGTCGGTCGGCCAAGAACCGGTATTGGGCGGTGCTGAAGTTGTGGCGCGCTTGCGTTTCATCAAGCACCACAAAATCGTTGCCAGCCCCTTGCATTTTGGTAAAGCGAATTCGCATGACCGAATTATCCTCGGTTCGGCCTCTGGTTGGCGCAAAGCCTGATAATCAGCACATGGTTAGACCTCATCAACTCCTACATCCCCAGCGAGAACCCGCAGCCACACGGCCTGCCGCCACAGTGCTGTTGTTGCGCGACAGCCCCCAAGGCATTGAAGTGCTCATGACTCGGCGCTCTCTCAAAGCCAGCTTTGCACCTGGTGCCTACGTGTTTCCAGGCGGCGGCATTGATGCCCTCGATGCTGCCTCGCACGCACATGCTTTGCGCCGGCCCACTCAAAGTGACCTGCACCTCACGCAGGCCATTGCCGCCATTCGCGAAAGCTTTGAAGAGCTGGGCATTTTGCTGGCCTACCGGGCCGACCAAAGCATGGCCAATGCGCAAGACATCGCCAAGCTCGACCGCAGCCAAGCCTTTACCGCCCAATGCGCAGCCCTCGGCTTGAAACTGGCCGCCAACCAGGTCTATGTGCTGGCCCACTGGATCACCGACCGCGATTTGCCCAAGCGCTTCGATGTGCCTTTTTTGGTGGCGCGCATGCCCGAAGGGCAATTGCCTGTGGCCGATGAATCCGAACAATTTGAGCCGGTTTGGGTGCGTCCCGTCGACGCGCTCAAGCGCCATGAAGCGGGTGACTTCTTCATCATTTTCCCCACCATTCGCACCCTGCAACGCCTCACGCCATTTGCCAATGTGCAAGCCGTGCTCGATGCCTGCGCCGTCAACGACGAGCCACTGTGGACCAGCTGCCCCCGTGCAGCTTGGTTGGCGGGTAAAGAAGAGCGCTACATGGAACACGAATCGCCCTACGGCGAATTAGCGCTCACCAGTCCCGATGGCCAAATCGTGCACCACCTCGATTGGCAGTCCAATCACCCTGTGGCGCTTTTGAAAAATGTCACCCGCCTTACCGCCCCCAACCCTGGTGTGATGACGGGCCCCGGCACCAACACCTACTGGGTGGGCGACCCTCTCAGCGGCTTCGCCGTGATCGACCCCGGCCCTGCCGATCCCGATCATTTAGAAAA
>JAPLPO010000121.1 GCA_026400155.1 Burkholderiales bacterium
CGCGCCATGATTGGCAACCTCACTGGGTTCTTGTGCAGTCAAAATTGGTTTGGCTTTGAGCCCCTGAAAACCAAGCCAACTTCCAAGTTGGCAAGCCGCCAGTTGCCTTTGGGATCGGATGCCATTTTTTGGTCACCTGCCGATTGGGCTTGGACAGGTGGCTTGATGGATGCGCTGCTGCCAGCCTTGTATTTTGGACGGCCGATTGTGGCCTTCAAAGGTCGCTTCAGCCCAGAAATGGCTTTTGAAATATTGGATCGACACGCCATCACGCACAGTTTTATATTTCCAACAGCCTTGAAGGCCATGATGAAGGCAGAGGCTCAGCCTCGCAAGAGATACAAGCTGGTTTTGCAAGGCTTGATGAGTGCGGGTGAGGCCGTCGGTGATGCCGTTTTTGCATATTGCCGCGATCAACTGGGCGTTGTGGTCAATGAAATGTTTGGGCAAACTGAAATCAATTATGTGGTGGGCAATTGCCATATTTTTTGGCCCGCCAAACCGGGCAGCATGGGTAAGGGCTACCCTGGCCACCAAGTGGCCGTCATTGACGAGCAGGGCCAACTTTGCCCACCCGGTGAGCCTGGCGAAGTGGCTGTGAACCGCTATGACCGGCATGGGTACCTCGATCCGGTGTTCTTTTTGGGATACTGGAAAAATCCCAAAGCGACCTACGAAAAATACACGGGCGATTGGTGCCGCACAGGGGACGTGGCCGTTCAAGACCAAGACGGCTATCTTTGGTACCAAGGGCGAACCGATGACATGTTCAAAGCTGCGGGTTATCGAATTGGACCCGGCGAAATCGAAAACTGCTTGATCAAACATCCTGCCGTGGTGAATGCGGCAGTTGTGCCCAAGCCAGATCCTGATCGGGGCGCCTTGGTCAAGGCTTATGTGGTGATGTAGTTTTGACCAGAAAGTGATTCAAGATTTACAGCAACACGTGAGAGCTTTGCTGGCACCTTATGAATATCCCAAAGAAATTGAATTCATTGATCAATTGCCCATGACCACTACTGGTAAAGTACAGCGAAGATTTTTGCGATTGGAAGAAGAGCGACGGGCTAGCCTTCTACGCAAATTGTGAACTTGATCATTCAAATTTGAAATCATGAAAAAAATAACACTGGGTCAATCGGATCTGCAAGTGACTCCCATTTGTTTGGGCACCATGACCTTTGGTGAGCAAGTGGCGGAATCAGCAGCGCACCAAATACTGAATCGTGCTCTCGATTTGGACTTGAACTTTTTGGACACGGCGGAAATGTACTCGGTGCCTGCCAAAGCGGAAACCTGCGGTGCAACAGAAACTTTTTTGGGAAATTGGTTTGCAAGCAACCCTGGCGCGCGCCAGAAACTGGTGCTAGCCACCAAAGTTGCCGGTCCTTCACGCGGCATGCCCTGGGTGCGTGAAGGCGCAGGCCTAACATCACAAGATATTTTGAAATCGTGCGATGCCAGTCTGAAGCGTTTGCAAACAGACGTGATTGACCTGTACCAAATTCATTGGCCTGAGCGCCATGTGCCGGTTTTTGGCATGATGTATTTCGACCCCAGCATGGACAAGATCGAGACCAGCATTCACGAACAGTTAGAGGCCTTGGGCCAGTTGGTCAAGGCTGGCAAGGTTCGCTACATTGGACTTTCAAATGAATCGCCCTATGGCATTCACGAATTCATTCGGTTGGCTGAGCAGCATGGTTTGCCGCGCGTCACCACAGTTCAAAACCCATACTGTTTGACCAACCGAACTTTTGACAATGCCATGGACGAAACCTGCCACCGCCTGAAGGTGTCCTTGTTGGCTTATTCGCCTTTGGCTTTCGGCGCTTTGACAGGCAAGTACGATCAAACTGGCTTTGAAGGAGAAGGTGCACCGGCCAACGCGCGCATTGGCAAGTACGAGTCTGTACGTAAGCAACGTTGGGGGCGTGAGAGCTCATTGACCGCAGCCAAACTCTACAACCAACTTGCCCGCAACAACGGCATGACACCCACTCAGATGGCGCTTGCTTTTTGCTACAAGCGTTGGTGTGTGGCCAGCACCATCATTGGTGTGACTTCGGTGGTGCAACTTGAAGAGAACGTCAAAGCTTGGGACACCAATTTGTCTGCGGAAGTTTTGGCTGCCATTGATGCCATTCGTTTGGTTCATCGCGATCCTGCAACCTGATTTCAAGCTTCTGTGCTTCGTCTTTTAGCAATTTCCCAATGCCTGAAAATTCATTGAATCTTCTCTTGCACCCTATTTCGGTGGTGCTTGTTTCCTACCTGCTTGGCTCTTTGAGTTTTGCCGTCATTGTGAGCAAATTCATGGGTCTGTCAGATCCCCGCTCCTACGGCAGCAAGAACCCGGGCGCTACCAATGTTTTGCGATCAGGCAATAAAAAAGCGGCTGTTTTAACTTTGCTGTTCGATGCGGTGAAGGGTTGGATTCCCGTGTTTTGGGTCTTGCAGCAGGGCGGGGCCTGGGGCCTCACAGAAGGTGTTGCTGCCGCGGCTGGCTTGGCTGCTTTTTTAGGCCATCTTTATCCCATTTTTTTCAAATTTGAAGGTGGCAAAGGTGTTGCCACGGCCTTGGGCGTCTTAATGGGTGTTTCTCCCGTTTTGGGCTTGGCCATTGCCTTGACCTGGCTTGGCGTAGCCTGGTTCTTCAGATACTCTTCTTTGGCGGCACTCTTGGCAGCACTTTTGGCGCCTGTTTATTACGCCTTGGCATCCGACGTGCTGTGGTGGAGTTTCAATGGTGCCATCTTTGGCATGTTGTGTGTGATGGGCATCTTGTTGGTTTGGCGGCACCGCGACAATGTGAACCGCTTGTTGGCGGGCACTGAATCTAAATTGGGTGCCAAAAAAAGTTAGAGAACGGCTTGAACAGACTGTGAAAAAAAGCGCCTTTGGGCGCTTTTTCAATCGCGAAAGTTATTGAAGCTGATCGGAATATCGGTAATGTCTTTGCGCAGCAGGGCCATGGCCGCTTGCAAGTCGTCGCGCTTGGCGCCTGTGACGCGTACGGCATCGCCTTGAATGGCCGCTTGGACCTTGAGCTTGCTTTCCTTGAGAACCTTTTGAATTTTTTTGCCGTCTTCAGTGGCAATGCCATTGCGCACTTTCAAGACTTGCTTCACTTTGTCGCCGCCCATTTTTTGCACGTCACCTTTGTCTAAGAAGCGCACATCCACACTTCGCTTGGCCAGTTTGTTGAGCAAGACTTCGTCAATTTGGGTGAGCTGAAAATCGGCATCGCCAAACAAAGTAATTTCTTTGTCTTTCAATTCAATGGCAGCAGACGTGCCTTTGAAGTCGAAACGGGTGGCAATTTCTTTGGCGGTGGTGTCGACCGCATTTTTTACTTCAACCAGGTTGGGTTCGCAAACGGTGTCAAAAGATGGCATGGATTTTCACAATCAAGTCAGAGAATGCGACAATTCTCCCATGAACGTGACCCAAAACGTACCCCTTCAGCCCTACAACAGCTTTGGCATTGTGGCCAAGGCCTATTCTTTGCTGCGAATTGGCTCCGTGGAAGATGCCGTGGCGGCTCAACTGGCCTTGCAAAACCACCCCGAAGGTCACTGTGTTTTGGGCGGTGGCAGCAACATTGTTTTGACGGGTGACGTGAGGCCTCTCGTCCTCAAAATGGAAATCATGGGCAAGCGCTTGGTGTCCGAGACAGACAAAGCTTGGATTGTGGAAGCGGGAGCAGGCGAGGACTGGCATGAGCTGGTCACTTGGACCTTGGACCAAGGGTGGCCTGGATTGGAAAACTTGGCTTTGATTCCAGGTTCGGTGGGGGCCTCCCCAGTGCAAAACATTGGTGCCTATGGGGTAGAACTGCAAGATCGTTTCGATTCTCTCGATGCCCTCGATTTGGTCACCGGCCAAGTTTTCAGTTTGAATGCTGCGCAATGTGCCTTTGGCTATCGAGACTCTGTTTTCAAGCACACCAGCAGCGGGCCCAATGGCATTGGCTTGGCAGGGCGTGCTTTAATTTTGCGTGTGCGCTTTCATTTGCCCAAAATTTGGAAGCCGGTGTTGGGCTATTTGGACTTGGAAAGAAAAATGACCGAGACAGGTATAGCCAATCCCACAGCACAGCAAATTTACGATTGGGTGTGTGCCATCCGTCGCCACAAATTGCCCGACCCCAAATTCTTGGGCAATGCGGGTAGCTTCTTCAAAAACCCCACTGTCACCCCCGAGCAATGCGCCGATATCATTGCGCGTGATCCCAAAGTGGTTCATTACCCCATGCCCGATGGCAGCATCAAACTGGCCGCTGGCTGGTTGATTGATGCCTGTGGTTGGAAGGGCAAGAGTGTGGGCAATGCGGCTGTGTATGAAAAACAAGCCTTGGTGTTGGTGAACCGAGGTGGTGCAACGGGAGGTGAGGTAGTGACGCTGGCCAAAGCCATTCAAACCAGCGTGTACGAGCGGTTTGGTATTCGCTTGGAACCCGAACCGGTTGTGATTTAAAGCTTATTTTCCGCCTTCAAGCTTGAGCATTTCGGCGCCTTCGCCCAAAGACAACAAACCTGTTTGTGCATAGATGCCCAATTTGGCACGTGTGTCCACGATGTCCAAGTTGCGCATGGTGAGTTGGCCAATGCGGTCCAAGGGTGTGAACATCGACTCGCCTTTTTCCATGGTTAAACGCTCGGGGTGATAGGTGAGGTTGGGCGAGGTGGTGTTCAAAATGGAGTAGTCGTTGCCGCGACGCAGTTCAATGGTGACTTCGCCTGTGATAGCGCGTGCCACCCAACGCTGCGCTGTTTCACGCAGCATCAAAGCTTGTGAATCAAACCAACGGCCTTGGTACAACAACCGCCCCAGCTTGCGGCCATTGTCGCGGTATTGCTCAATGGTGTCTTCGTTGTGAATACCGGTGATCAAACGCTCGTAAGCTATGAACAACAAAGCCAAACCGGGGGCTTCGTAAATGCCGCGGCTCTTGGCTTCAATGATGCGGTTTTCAATTTGATCGCTCATGCCCAAACCATGTCGGCCGCCAATGCGATTGGCTTCCAAAATGAGTTCAACGGGATCTGAGTAGCTCACACCATTCAAAGCCACAGGTTGGCCCTCTTCAAATCGCACTGTGACTTCTTCATGCTTGACCACGCAGTCTTCACGCCAGAAAGGTACACCCATGATGGGTTGAACAATTTTCATACCGCTGTTCAGGTGCTCTAGGTCTTTGGCCTCGTGCGTGGCGCCCAACATGTTGGAATCGGTGGAGTAGGCTTTTTCGGCCGACATCTTGTAGCCAAAACCGTGTTGCGTCATGAACGCAGACATTTCGGCGCGGCCACCCAACTCGTCAATGAACAGCTGGTCAAGCCAAGGCTTGTAAATTTTGAGTGAAGGGTTGGTGAGCAAGCCGTAGCGGTAAAAACGCTCAATGTCATTGCCCTTGAAGGTGCTTCCGTCGCCCCAGATGTTGACGTCATCTTCTTTCATGGCGGCCACCAACATGGTGCCGGTCACGGCGCGGCCAATGGGGGTGGTATTGAAGTAAGTCACACCCGCCGTAGAAATATGAAAAGCACCGCACTGCAAAGCCGCAATACCTTCGTGGGCCAATTGTTTGCGGCAGTCGATGAGGCGAGCCAGTTCTGCGCCGTATTCCTTGGCTTTGCGAGGAATTTCTTCGTAGTCGGGCTCATCGGGTTGGCCCAAATTGGCGGTGTAGGCGTATGGCACAGCGCCTTTTTGGCGCATCCACAGCAAGGCGGCACTGGTGTCTAGGCCACCAGAGAAAGCGATGCCCACTTTTTGGCCTGCAGGGATGTGTTGAAGAATGGTTGCCATGGAAGTTCTTTCAGATGCGAAGGGGATCAACCGAAATGGCAGATGTAGTGATACGGCTCAGTGACGCGAATCTCAAAACTGGATTGGCCGGGCACGTTGAATTTTTCGCCGGCTTTTGAGACGAGCCACTCTGAACTGCCTTTGAGTTTGTATTCGCAAGAGCCGCCCACACACTCCATGACCTCGGGCGCGCCTGTGTTGAAAGTAAGGGTAGAGGGCAGGACCACGCCCACTGATTTCTTGGTGCCATCGGCCAAGGTGATGTTGTGGCTGACGCACTTGCCGTCAAAGTACACGTTGGCCTGGGTGGTGACGGAAATGTTGTCGATTTTTTCGGTGGTCATAGAGAAATCAAGGGTAGGGTGTCATGGCCACACAGGGGTGGCTTCAAGACGTGGCACAAAACCCATGATTTTAGGCCATTGCAGGCTTATTTTTAACGCCAGTGGCGATGACGGGGTGCTGCCCCAATGTCCAAGTTAACGTGTGTGAAGACAGGGTAGGGCGAATAAACATTGGCACGGTAGTAGGGGGAGAACACGCGAACCACCTGGGGCGCGGCTGTGAAAATTTGAGGCGTGACGATGGGTGGGTTGGGAATTTCTGCCATGACTGTGGCTTCAGGACCGGGCACTTCCAAGGGGGCCGCACTGATGGGCGTGACTTGCAACTTGATGGTAGGGCCTGGGTCTTTGGGCAATTGCACGGTGTACTGCTTGCCAGCAAACTCATACACCACGTTGTAACCCAGAAGGCGGTTTTCGTAGACTTGCTGGGTGGTACAGGTTTGTTGAGTTTGCGTCTGGGCCGCTTGGGGCCCTTCGACCTTGTCGCCAGCGATGGCGCCGCCAATTACTCCAATCATGGTGGCCAAAGCTCTGCCGTCGCCTTTGCCAATGGCATTGCCAATGGCGCCACCAGCGATGGCACCCATTGCCGCGCCAGCACCAGAAGTCTGACCTGGCACACTGACTTGCGTTTGGGTGCAAACTTGGCGAGGCACAGAAACTTGTTGGTAGACAGGGGTGCGGCTTATGACGTTGCCAATTTCTTGGGCTTGGGTTGGCAGGCAAACACTGAGGCCTGCCAACAAACCGCCGGTCAGGGTGGAGCTCAAGGCACGGTTAAAGACTGGGTTTGTCATGGTGTTCAATTCTGAAATAAGCAATTCAATGGCCAGATTTTAAAGTTTAGTTTCATCAAAATCGCAAAGCCAGCGTAAAGTTGGTTGAAGCGCTTGCTTCTTCGAACTTCAATTGACTTAACGCAGTGGCCACTCATTTGGTTGAAAGCCAACCGAAATTTTCACGCCTTTGCTTGATTGCCACTCAATAACGGGCCGTTTGACCAAACTTGGATTGGCCATGAGAAAAGGGCGAGCCGTTGCCCCACTGACCACGCCAAGCTGTTCTTCAGGGCTGAGTTTGCGCCAACTGGTGCCTTTTCGGTTTAAAACTGCCTCCCAGCCTGACTCTTTCAGCCAAGTATCGAGATTTTTTTCGGGCAAGCCTTGCTTTTTGAAATCGTGGAAAACATGCTCGATGCCTTGCTCGCTCAGCCAAGTGCGTGCTTTTTTAACGGTATCGCAATTGGGAATACCATAAACAGTGATCAAGGTGTATTTCATCATTTGTCATTGAAAGAGCTGGACTCAGCGACAATCTTATCCTTATGAAAACATTGAGTGAATGGCTCGCACATTGCGAGAGCTTGCATCCCCATGCCATTGACATGGGCTTGGACCGGGTCCGCCTGGTTGCCCAACAGCTGCAACTGGGGCTGAAAGTGCCCGTGATTACCGTGGCTGGCACCAATGGCAAAGGCTCAACTTGCGCCATGTTGGAGGCCATTTACTTGCAGGCCGGCTACAAAACAGGGGTCTACACATCGCCCCATTTGGTGCACTTTGAAGAGCGCTGCCGTTTGCAAGGGGAGTCGCCACCTGCTGCTGTTTTTGCAAATGCTTTTGAGCAGGTTGAGAAGGCCCGGGGTGAGATTTCCCTCACTTATTTTGAATTTAGCACCTTGGCCATTTTAAAAATGATAGCGGACGCCAATTTGGATGTGGCCATTTTGGAAGTCGGTTTGGGCGGCCGCTTAGACGCTGTCAACTTGGTGGATGCCGATTGCGCCATCATCACCAGCATCGATCTGGATCACACGGCGCTTTTGGGAAACGACCGTGAAACCATCGGTTTTGAAAAAGCTGGCATTGTTCGCTCGGGCAAGTCGGTGGTTTTGAGCGATCCAGTACCTCCGAATTCCATCATTCAGCACGCCAAGGACCTGGGCTCAGACCTTTGGTTGATGGGCCGCGACTTCAACTTTTCAGGCGATCCCTTGCAGTGGTCGTGGGCTGGCAGGGGGCGCCGCTACAGTGGTCTGGCCTATCCAGCCCTCAGGGGGGCCAACCAGTTGCTCAATGCCTCCGGTGTTTTGGCGGCTATCGAGATCATGCGACCCCAATTGCCAGTGACTGCCCAGGCCATTCGCAATGGCTTGGCCATGGTGGAGTTGACGGGCCGGTTTCAAATCGTGCCTGGCGAGCCGGTTTTGGTTCTGGATGTAGCGCACAACCCGCATTCTGTGGCGGCTTTGGCTGCCAATTTGGATGCAATGGGTTTCTACCCATGCACCCATGCTGTATTTGGGGCCATGGCCGACAAAGACCTTGCCAGCATGCTTCAAAAAATTCTGCCCATGGTTGATGCGTGGTATTTCACAGATCTGCCATTGCCCAGGGCGTCTACGGCAGCCCAACTGGAAGACGCTTGGCGGCAGATGAATACACGCCAAGACGTGAAAGCCAGCCAGCACATCTCGCCTCAAAAAGCCCTGGATGCAGCCATTACAGCGGCAAGACCCGCTGATAGAATCTTGGTCTTTGGTTCGTTCTATACGGTGGGCGGCATTTTGCACAACGGCATTCCCAAACTGCATGCCAAACACCTGAGTAATTGAGACTCCACCGCATGGCATTCTTCAAGCTACGACTTCCTGGACGACTTTCGTCGGGCCCTACTGGCGCCGATGCGCTGTCCAACACCCCCGCAGAAAGTGTCGAGGTCATTCGCAAGCGCGCTCGCCATCGGCTCATGGGCTCTGTGGTGTTGGTTTTAGGTGCGGTTGTTGGTTTGCCACTGTTGTTTGACAGCCAACCCAGACCTGTGGCCATCGATACCCCTATCGTGATTCCCGACCGAAATCAGGTGGCCCCCTTAACGGCCGCAGTGACCCCGAAAACAAGTACGGTCAAAGAGCCAACGCCGGTTCAGGCAGACCCAGCGCCACCCGAAACTGCAGTTGTTGCAAAAAGTGCAGTTGCCAATTCGGCTGGACTTGATCCCAATGAAGAAGTGGTCAGTAAGACCAGCAAACCTGAGCCCAAAGTTGACGCCAAGCCTGAGGCAAAAACAGAAGCTAAGCCAGAAGCTAAGCCAGAAGTAAAGGCCGACACCAAAGAAGCAGACAAAGCCAAGGCCTTGCTGGATGGCAAAGACGCGCCTAAGTCTGAACAGTCAGTCCGCTCAGTGGTTCAAGTGGGCGCGTATGCCGAATTGGCCAAGGCCAGAGAGGTGCGAGCCAAGCTGGAAAGCGCGGGCTTTAAAACCTACACCCAAGAAGTCGATACCAAAGACGGCAAGCGAATTCGCGTTCGAGTGGGCCCATTCCCTTCCAAGGAAGAAGCAGAAAAAACAGCTGAAAAAATTCGGAAATTGAATTTGCAGACCTCGGTGTTAAAACTTTAAGGAGCTCGAACACATGGCTTCCACCGATTGGATTCTTCTGGCTTTGCTTGCGGCATCCCTCTTGTTGGGTGCGTGGCGAGGCTTGGTCTACGAAGTTCTTTCTGTCATAGGTTGGATTGCTGCATTTTTGCTGGCGCAGTGGTTTGCACCCGAGGTCGCAGAAAAATTGCCCATGCAGAGCTCAAGCGAAACACTTAAATATGCCGCTGCGTTTGTGTTGGTTTTTGTGGTGAGTGTTTTTGCGGCGGGGCTCATTTCTTCACTCATGAAAAAAATCATTTCTGTGGTGGGGCTCAGGCCTGTTGACCGCATTCTGGGCGCCGTCTTTGGTTTGTTTCGAGGTTTGATTTTGCTGTTGGCCTTGAGCGTTGTGGTGAACATGACGGCTTTGCAAGAAAGTGATTGGTGGCTTGAATCCAAGGGCGCACCCATGCTCATGACCTTGCTCAAAGGCTTGCGACCCATGTTGCCTGAAAAATTTGGGGCTTTCTTGCCCAACTGACTGGACTGACTTATGTGTGGAATTGTTGGCGTTGCAAGCAACGCGCCTGTGAATCAGCTGATCTATGACGCGCTGTTGCTCTTGCAACATCGTGGGCAAGATGCTGCTGGCATCGTCACGCAACTCGACCGTAAATTTCACATGCACAAAGCCAAAGGCATGGTGAAGGATGTCTTTAGAACACGCAACATGCGCTCTTTGCCGGGCAACTGTGGCTTGGGACAAGTGCGCTACCCCACCGCGGGCAATGCCTTCAGCGAAGAGGAAGCGCAACCTTTTTATGTCAATGCACCGTTCGGTTTGGTGCTGGTTCATAACGGCAACTTGACCAATGCCAAGGCCTTGAAGGCCGAGCTATTTTCCACCGACCACCGCCATATCAACACTGAGAGTGACTCTGAAGTTTTGCTCAATGTGTTGGCGCACGAGTTGGAAAAAACCACACGTGGTTTGCCCTTAACCCCTGCTGATGTTTTCAAAGCCGTTCAAGGTGTGCATCGCCGTGTGAAAGGCTCGTATGCCGTCATTGCCCTTATTGCGGGCCATGGCCTGCTTGCATTTAGAGACCCCTTTGGTATTCGCCCCTTGTGCATTGGCAGAGGCAAAGATGGCACTTACATGTTGGCCAGTGAGTCCGTGGCGCTGGAAGGCACTTTGCATCAGTTTGAGCGCAATGTGTTACCGGGTGAGGCGGTGTTCATTGACATGCAAACGCAAATCTACAGCCAACAATGCGCAGACCATCCGCAATTGAATCCTTGTATTTTTGAATACGTCTATTTGGCGCGACCTGATTCAACCTTGGACGGCATCTCTGTCTATCAGGCGCGCTTGAACCTGGGCGAAACATTGGCCAAGCGGGTCATTTCAACCGTTCCCCCCAGCGACATTGACGTGGTCATTCCTATCCCTGAATCAAGCCGGCCAAGTGCAGCGCAACTGGCACAGTTGTTGGGCTTGCCGTACCGCGAAGGGTTTGTGAAAAACCGCTACGTTGGCAGGACCTTCATCATGCCGGGGCAGGCTGTGCGCAAAAAATCGGTGCGACAAAAACTCAACGTCATTGCCAGCGAGTTCAAAGGTCGCAATGTGCTGTTGGTGGACGACTCCATTGTGCGAGGCACCACTAGCCGCGAAATTGTGCAAATGGCCCGAGAGGCGGGTGCGCGCAAGGTTTACATGGCCAGTGCAGCGCCGCCGGTGCGTTATGAAAATGTGTGTGGCATTGACATGCCGACCAAAGATGAATTGGTGGCGCACAACAGATCGGTGGATGAAATTCGCCAAATCATCGACTGCGATGCGCTCATTTACCAAGATGTGGAGGCTATGAAATTGGCCGTTGCCAGTGCTGTTTTGCCTGGTTTCCCCAAGGTCCAAGGTTTTGACGCTTCTTGTTTTGACGGCGTGTATGTCACCGGCGATGTGTCTGCGGAAGACATTGAACGTTTGAATGAAAACCGACCATCCCAACAAGATGATTCAGAGGCCGACTCTGACCTCTCGCGCTTGGCACTGCCCAATGCATCTTGAGCACCATCCAAAACATATTCGCGAAAAGAATTTGAGATCAATATGAGCCAGCACCCATTGCCCGACAACTTGCACATCGACACCTTGGCAGTGAGGGCTGCAATCGACCGCAGCCAGTATGGTGAAAACTCTGAGGCCTTGTACCTCACCAGTGGTTATGTACAGCCCGATGCAGAAACAGCCGCTCGCCGTTTTGCCGGCGAGGAAGAGGGCTATACCTACGCGCGTCTTGGCAATCCCACAGTGGCCAGCATGGAAATGCGCTTGGCGGCCCTTGAAGGCGCAGAGGCTTGCATTGCCACCTCCACCGGCATGTCGGCCATCTTGCTCATGTGCCTGGGTTTGCTCAAAATTGGTGACCATGTTATTTGCTCGCACTCTTTGTTTGGCTCCACCATCAAATTGATTGGCGGTGAGTTTGCCAAGTTTGGTGTGCAAACCACTTTTGTATCGCAAACCCAAGTGGCGGAGTGGCAAGCGGCCATGCAGCCCAACACCAAATTGTTGTTTGCGGAAACGCCCACCAACCCCTTAACCGAAGTGTGCGACATCAAGGCGCTGGCCGATATTGCACATGCAGGCAAGGCCATGTTGGTGCTTGACAACTGTTTTGCAACGCCCATTTTGCAGCGACCCCTTGAGATGGGAGCCGATTTGGTGGTGCACTCTGGCACCAAATACTTAGATGGCCAAGGCAGAGTCATGGCGGGTGCATTGTGTGGCTCGAAAGCATTGATCAACGATGTCTTTGGACCCGTCATGAGAAGCGCGGGCATGACCTTGTCGCCCTTCAATGCCTGGGTGGTTTTAAAGGGTCTTGAAACCTTGGGTATTCGCATGAAGGCGCAATCTGAGCAAGCCTTGTTTTTGGCGCAGTGGTTAGAGGCCCAACCGCAAGTGGCTCGGGTGTATTACCCCGGTTTGAAAAGCCATCCGCAACATGCATTGGCCATGGCCCAACAGTCGGGCATGGGCGGCGCTGTGCTTTCTTTCGAGGTCAAAACGACATCGCCAGAGCAGGGCCGAGAGAACGCATTCAAAGTCATGAACGCCATGCGAACGGTTTCTTTGTGTACCAACTTAGGGGATGTCAAAACCTTGGTAGCGCACCCCGCCAGCACCTCACATGGCCGCCTCACTGAAGCTCAGCGGCAAGTGGCGGGCATTCAGCAAAGTTTGATCCGTGTGGCGGTTGGCCTTGAGCACCTTGATGACTTGAAAGCCGACTTCTTGCGCGCTTTTCAGACACTCTAATTTGAATTACAAATGTCTTCTATTCAAAAACAAGTTCGCACGCGCTTTGCGCCGTCACCCACAGGCTTTATTCATCTCGGTAATATTCGGTCTGCCTTGTACCCATGGGCCTTTGCCAAAGCCCAAGGCGGTATCTTTATTTTGCGCATTGAAGATACCGATTTAGAACGATCCAATCAGGCGTCTGTAGATGTGATTTTGGAGGGAATGGCTTGGTTGGGCATGCACCCCGATGAAGGTCCTTTTTATCAAATGCAGCGCATGGACCGCTACAAAGAAGTGTTGGCGCAGCTTCAAGCCTCGGGCCAAGTTTATCCGTGCTACATGAGCATGGAGGCACTTGATGCATTGCGAGAAAAACAAATGGCGGCCAAAGAAAAGCCGCGCTATGACGGTACTTGGCGACCTGAGCCTGGCAAAACACTGCCGCCCATTCCAGAAGGCGTGAAGCCTGTCTTGCGATTTAAAAATCCGCTGGACGGTGTGGTGGCTTGGGACGACAAAGTGAAAGGCCGTATTGAAATTAGCAACCAAGAGCTGGACGACTTGGTCATTGCAAGACCTGATGGCACACCCACCTACAACTTTTGCGTGGTGGTGGACGACATTGACATGCAAATTACCCATGTGATTCGGGGCGATGACCATGTGAACAACACGCCTCGTCAAATTAATATTTTCAAAGCCTTGGGGCAAGAGGTGCCTGTGTATGCGCACCTGCCTACCGTGCTCAACGAGCAGGGCGAGAAAATGAGCAAGCGCAATGGCGCCAAGCCCGTCACCCAGTACCGTGATGAAGGCTACTTACCCGACGCTATGGTGAACTACTTGGCGCGACTCGGTTGGAGCCATGGTGACGATGAAATATTCAGTCGCCAGCAGTTCTTAGACTGGTTCGACCTTGACCATTTGGGTCGCAGTGCGGCGCAGTTTGACGACGCCAAGCTGCGCTGGGTGAACGCCCAACATTTGAAGGTCACCGATGATTCTCAGCTGGCACTTTGGGTGAAGGACATCTTGAGCCAACGCGGCATTGCTTCAGACAATCGTTTGCCAGCCATTTGCGGCCTGTTCAAAGACCGATGCGACACCCTCTGTGTGTTGGCCGATTGGGTGGCCGTTTTCTATGGCGACGTCACGCCCAAAGCCGATGAAAGGGCGCAACATGTCACCGACGCAGTGAAGCCTGCCTTGGCCATGTTGGTCCAAAAATTGGCAGCTTGCGAATGGGATAAGGTGTCTATTGCGGCTGTGCTCAAAGA
>JAPLPO010000190.1 GCA_026400155.1 Burkholderiales bacterium
GTCGAGGAAAGTTTTGCGAATATCAGCAACAGAAATAACAGGAGTGCTCATGGCAGGGGTATCTTTGTGAAAGCCAAACTGGGCTAACTTTCCATTATAAGATTGCAAGAAGTGCAAAATAGGCCTTTAGACCTTACAAGCAACAGATTCCCAACTAGGAGACCCTCATGGACATGAAAACTTCACCTCTGGCACTGCTCAAAGACCCCAGCCTTCTCAAGACCGATGCCCTCATCAATGGCCAGTGGGTCAAAGGTCAAAGCCGTTTCGATGTGTGCGATCCCTCTACGGGAGCCAAATTGGCCGATGTGGCCAATTTAGGCGCGCAAGAAGCGGAAGCCGCCATTGCAGCCGCCAATGCCGCCTTGCCCGCTTGGCGCAGCAAAACCAGCAAAGAACGCAGCATATTGCTTCGCAAATGGTACGACTTGCTGATGGCCAACGTGGAAGACTTAGGCCGCATCATGACCGCCGAACAAGGCAAACCTTTTGCCGAAGCCAAAGGCGAAGTGGCGTATGGCGCCAGCTTTGTCGAGTGGTATGCCGAGGAAGCCAAACGCGTCAATGGCGAGACATTGCCCCAGTTTGACAACACCCGCCGTTTGATGGTCATCAAGCAACCTATTGGTGTTTGTGCGGCCATCACGCCCTGGAATTTCCCCTTGGCCATGATCACGCGCAAAGTGGCCCCGGCTTTGGCGGCTGGCTGTACCGTGGTCATCAAGCCTGCCGAGCTCACACCCCTCACCGCTTTGGCCGCGGCCGAATTGGCCATTCGCGCTGGCATTCCTGCTGGCGTCATCAACATGCTTACCGCCGATTCAGACAACAGCATTGCCGCAGGCAAAGTGTTTTGCGCTAGCGACATTGTTCGCCACATCAGTTTTACTGGCAGCACCGAAGTGGGTCGCATCTTGATGGCCCAATCTGCACCCAGTGTGAAAAAGCTATCCCTCGAATTGGGTGGCAATGCACCTTTCATTGTGTTTGACGATGCCGACATCGACAGCGCTGTAGAAGGCGCCATGGCCAGCAAATACCGTAATGCTGGCCAGACCTGCGTGTGCGCCAACCGCATCTACGTTCAAGAGTCGGTGTACGACGCGTTTGTGCAAAAGTTTGCCGCCAAGGTCAAGGCCTTGAAAGTAGGCAATGGCTTTGAAGATGGCGTAGTGCAAGGCCCCCTCATTGAGCCCGCCGCAATCGACAAAGTGACTCGCCACGTGAAAGACGCCATAGCCAAAGGGGGTGTGGTGTTGGCAGGCGGCAAAGCCTTGAACGGCCAATTCTTCGAACCAACCGTCATTGGCAATGCCACTTCAGACATGCTGTGCGCCAAAGAGGAAACCTTTGGCCCGTTTGCCCCAGTCTTCAAATTCAAAACTGAGCAAGAAGCCATTGATGCTGCCAACAACACCGAGTTTGGTTTGGCCAGCTATTTCTACAGCCGCGACGTGGGCCGCATTTTCCGCGTCAGCGAAGCCTTGGAATACGGCATGGTGGGCATCAATGTGGGCATCATTGCCACCGAGCACGTTCCGTTTGGCGGCGTGAAGCAATCTGGCTTGGGCCGCGAAGGCTCTCGCCACGGCATGGAAGAGTACCTTGAGATGAAGTACTTGTGTATGGGCGATATTTTGAAATAAATGCTGCCTTCTGACTCTCAATCCAATTCACCTTCCATGGAGCGCAAAATGAAAATTGGTATCGCAGGTATTGGCAAAATGGGCAATGCCATTGGTTCACGTCTGTTGGGCCTAGGCTATTCAGTCACGGTTTGGAATCGATCGGCAGACAAAGCCAGCGCACTCTTGAGTGCCGGCGCGCAATGGGCCAACTCTCCCAAATTGTTGGCCGAGTCTGCCGACACTGTCATCACACTGCTCACCAATGAAGCGGCCATCGATGATGTCTATTCAGGCACAGACGGCCTTTTGTCTGGCGCTGGCAAACACGTCACCTTCATTGACATGAGTACCGTCAGCCCCACAAAACCGCCTGAGTTGGCTTTGCGAGTGCAAGCCGCTGGTGCCGCCTATTTAGAGTGCCCTGTAGGTGGCAGTATCGGTCCGGCCAAGGAAGGCAAGTTGCTGGGATTTGTGGGTGGTGCCGCAGCCGATTTGGCCAAGGTTCAATCTTTGCTCGATCAAATGTGCAAACGGGTTGAGCACGTGGGCACCTATGGCGCTGGATCGACCATGAAGATGGCCGTCAATTTGCCTCTCATGGTCTATTGGCAAACCTTGGGTGAAGCTCTCTCTTTGATAGACCATCTGAAACTCGATCCGCAAAGGGTGATTGATATTTTGTCTGAAAGTTCAGGCGGCCCCAACATGTTGAAGGTGCGCGGCCCCTTGCTGGTACAGGCCTTGGGTCATCAGAACAATGACACCGTGACGGTGGATGTGGCCACCATGCGCAAAGACATGCGAACCATGCTTGCATTGGGCCAAGCAAACCGCAGAGAACTGCCTTTGACAAGCATTGCTTTGGAGAAATTCAACCAAGCCGCTGAATCGGGCCTCGATGGCAAAGACTGCACGCAATTGCCAGTGTGGTGGCTTGGCCAAGGCGGTCACTCTAAGTAACAGCCTTGGCGGGTGAAGCTCAGTCGAGCTTCATCTCACGAATGATGGCCCGGAATTGATCCATCTGCTTGCGCAACATGGCATCTTGCGCAGCAGGTGTTGAGCCCACACCTTCGGCGCCCAATTCATTCAGTCGCTTCACCACATCGGGGTGCCTGACTGCCGCAATGATTTCTTTGTTCAAGCGGTCAATGATGTCTTTGGGTGTTTTGGCGGGAGCAAACACACCATTCCAGCCTTCTAATTCCAAATTGGGGAAACCCAACTCCTTGACGGTGGGCACATCGGGCAAACCAGGAATGCGCTTGGAAGCTGTGGTGGCCAAGGCTTTCAATGTACCGGCCTTCACTTCTGCCAAAGAAGAAGACAACTGATCGCCGCCCACTTGCAACCTGCCTGCCAAAAGCTCTTGCTTGAGAGGCGCAGCACCTTTGAAGGGAATGTGCTCCATGTTGATACCGGCTTCTTTTTTGTAGGCTTCACCCAAGACGTGCATGGTTGAGCCTGGGCCAGTAGAGCCGTAGTTGTATTGCAAAGCCTTGTTGCTCTTCAAGAGGTTGGCAAGTTCTTTGAGATCTTTGGCGGGCACAGATGGGCTGGATGTCCAAATGAAGGGCACATACACCGCAATAGACACACCCGCAAAATCGGTGTCGACATTGAAAGGCGATCTGTTAGCCAGTGCTTGAGCAACCGCTGCCAATGGGAAGGACAGGTTGTGCATCATGATGGTGTAACCATCGGGTGCTGCCTTGGCCATGAGGTCTGCGCCAATGTTACCGCCAGCACCGCCCTTGTTGTCAACCGTGACTGGCTGCCCCATCGATTCAGTCATCTTCTGCGCAATGATGCGCGCAAGCACAATCATTTTGATCGGCTTGGAGGGATAAGCTTGGGCCATGGCACTGAGCGGCAATGCCATAGCGAGCACTGTGACTGTGCAAATTTGTTTTAACTTCGAAAACATAGAACGCATGGTGTCTCCTTAATAAACAGGTTTATTTTTTTCCTAAGCCCAAACGCTTGGCGCCTTCAATGTACAAAGCAATGCGCTCTTTCATGAAGGCGTCCATTTGATCGGCACCAATGTTGACCAACTCAAAGCCGCTCTTGGCTGCCAGCTCTTTCATTTCAGGATCGCTGTTCAAAGCCAACCACATGTCGGACAGTCTCTTGCGAGCCTCGGGTGAGGTTGACCTTGGGACACCCACACCTCGGTAGGCCCCGTCAATCCAATCGACTCCCAGCTCTCTGAAGGTGGGCACGTTGGGCATGAGGGGGTGGCGTTTTTCCATGGCCACAGCCAAGGCGCGAACTTTGCCGCGATTGGCAATGGCGAAGGGCGTGTAAGTGACAGCGCCATCAATTTGTGCGCCCACAACCGCCATGGACATGTCGCCCGTGCCTTTGTAGGGCACATAGGTGCTCTTGATGCCAAAGGCCGCGTTCAAACGTTCGTGTGCAGCATGGTTGGCAGAGTTCAAACCAGAACCACCCAAATTCATTTTGCCAGGCGACTGCTTGGCCGCAGCAATGAACTCAGCAAAATTTTTGATCGGGCTGCTTTCAGGTACGACCAGCACATCGGGTGTGTAGTGGAACCAAAAAACGGGCGTGATATCGGCCGTCTTGTATTGAACTTCACCTTCGATGGGCTGAAAAACAATGTGCGGCAAATTGATGCCCACCACATTGAGACCATCGCCTGGCAGGTTGTTCATTTGGGCCCACATGAGGCCTCCGCCAGCACCCGCTTTGTATTGAATGATGGTGTCAATGGCGCCGCACTTCTTCTTAAGCACCATCTGTTGATGTCTGGCAGACAGATCCGATTCGCCACCTGGTGGGAAGGCTTGCCAGTACATGACATTTTTCTCTGGGCAGGCAGGCATGGCTTGCGCCATGGACTGTTGCGGCAACAAGCTTGCCATACTGAAGCCTACTGCACTTAACCAAAACTTGATATTTTTTTTCATGGTGTCTCCAGCATTTTGCGATGATGATTTTTCAATGCCGTAGCATCTGGCACACCGCCTCGGTCACTTGCTGCATGTTGGCTTCGCCGCCTAAATCGCGTGTGTGCAACTTGGGGTTGGCGGTGACAGCCTCAATGGCCTGCATCAAACGCTGAGCTTGTTGATCCAATCCGATGTGTTCCAGCATCATCACACAACTCCAAAAACTGCCAATAGGGTTTGCGAGACCTTTGCCCATAATGTCAAAGGCGGAACCGTGAATGGGCTCAAACATGGAGGGGTAGCGTCTTTCTGGGTCGATATTGCCTGTGGGGGCAATGCCCAAGCTGCCTGCCAGGGCGGCAGCCAAGTCGCTCAAAATGTCGGCATGCAAATTGGTGGCAACCAAAGTGTCCAGCGTTGCAGGTCGGTTCACCATGCGGGCAGTGCAGGCGTCGACCAGTTCTTTATCCCAACGCACATCGGGAAACTCAGCGCTCACTTCTTTGGCAATTTCGTCCCACATGACCATGGCATGGCGCTGCGCATTGGATTTGGTCACCACAGTAAGCAACTTGCGTGGCCTAGACTGCGCCAATTTGAAGGCATAGCGCATGATGCGTTGCACACCCACACGGGTCATCATGGACACATCGGTGGCTACTTCGATGGGGTGGCCCTGATGTGCTCTACCGCCCACACCGGCATATTCACCCTCAGAATTTTCCCGAACAATGACCCAATTGAGTTGCTCGGGGGTGCAACGTTTCAAGGGGGCATCGATGCCAGGCAAGATGCGCGTTGGCCGCACATTGGCGTACTGGTCAAAGCCTTGGCAGATTTTGAGTCGCAAGCCCCAAAGGGTGATGTGATCTGGAATTTGAGGATCGCCAGCAGAGCCAAACAAAATGGCATCCATGGGCCGCAGCGCATCCAGTCCGTCTGCAGGCATCATGATTCCGTGTTGGCGGTAGTAATCGCCACCCCAATCAAAAGAAGTGAATTCAAAACCAAACTGATTTTGCCCTTCAGCCAGCGCCTCCAGAACCACTTGGGAAGCAGGAATAACTTCTTTGCCGATGCCATCGCCCGGAATGCATGCAATTTTGAATTTTTTCATCAGAAAATCAACTGGCAGCCTGTTTTACTTTGCAAGAGTTCTTTTGTCACGCCAGGAGCTAGCTCAATCACTTTCAAGCCCTCAGGCACCACATCCATCACAGCAAGGTCAGTGATGATGCGATCGACAACGCCTACGCCTGTCAATGGCAAATTGCACGCCTTCAAAATTTTCAAATCTTCGGTGCCGTCTTTTTTTCTGGCCACGTGTTCCATCAAAATAATCACGCGCTTCACGCCCGCCACCAAATCCATGGCGCCGCCCATGCCCTTGACCATCTTGCCTGGAATCATCCAGTTGGCCAGATCGCCTTTTTCGCTCACTTGCATGGCGCCCAAAATGGACAGGTTAATTTTGCCGCCGCGAATCATGGCGAAGCTGTCGTGGCTGCCAAAAATAGAGGTGCCCTTGATGGTCGTCACGGTTTGTTTGCCCGCATTGATGAGGTCGGCATCCACTTCATCTTCAGTCGGGAATGGGCCGATGCCCAACATGCCGTTTTCAGATTGCAACCACACTTCAATGTTGCTGGGCACATGGTTGGCCACCAAAGTGGGAATGCCAATAGCCAAGTTCACATAGAAACCGTCTTGCAATTCGTGCGCAGCGCGAGCTGCCATTTGGTCTTGATTCCAGCTCATGCTTAGACTCCTGCTTTCTCTGTGATGGTGCGTTTCTCAATGCGTTTTTCGGGGTGCTTGTTGAGCACCAAACGATGAACATAAATGCCTGGCAAGTGAATTTGATCGGGAATCATGTCGCCTGTTTCAACAATCTCTTCCACCTCCACAATACAAACCTTGCCAGCCATGGCCACCGCGGGGTTGAAGTTGCGAGCTGTAAGGCGGAATTGCAAGTTGCCAGATTTGTCGGCGCGCCAAGCTTTGACCAACGAAACATCCGGAACCAAAGCACGCTCCATGACATAGGTCTCGCCATCGAACTCACGCAGCTCTTTGCCATCGGCTACCACGGTGCCCACACCCGTTTTGGTGAAGAAGGCGGGGATGCCAGAACCACCCGCGCGAAGCTTCTCTGCCAAGGTGCCTTGGGGTGTGAATTCCAACTCCAACTCGCCCGCCAAAAACTGGCGCTCAAATTCTTTATTCTCACCCACGTAAGACGAAATCATTTTTTTGATTTGGCGTGTTTCAAGCAACTTGCCCAAGCCAAAGCCATCGACGCCCGCATTGTTCGAAATGGCGGTAAGATTCTTGACGCCAGAATCGCGCAATGCATCAATGAGGGCTTCAGGAATGCCGCAGAGGCCAAAGCCACCGACCGCCATCAATTGACCATCAGCCACAACACCTTTTAGCGCTTCAGCTGCAGAGGGAAAAATCTTGTTCACGGGGCTCTCCTAAGAGGGAAATTCTCAAAAAGTAGTAGTGTAATAGGTGATTAGAATCAAGGAACTCACAAGGATTCACATGAACAGCCCCGAAACCTCCAGCACCAAAATGACGCGCTACCCTGCGCCAGAGCTCAAAGACGTGCCAGAAGACATTCGGACCAAGATTCTGGAAGTTCAAGAAAAAGCCGGCTTTGTACCCCAGGTATTCTTGGCTTTTGCCAGGCGCCCTGCCGAGTGGCGCGCCTTTTTTGCCTACCACGATGCCCTGATGCTGCCCGAATTGGTCGGTCGCACCAGCAACTTGACCAAGGGCGATCGCGAAATGATCGTGACCACCACCAGCGCAGCCAACAATTGCCTGTATTGCGTAGTGGCCCACGGTGCCATCTTGCGAATTTATGAGAAAAAGCCTTTGGTGGCCTACCAAGTGGCCATCAATTACCGCAAAGCCGATATTTCACCGCGCCAGCGCGCCATGCTCGATTTCGCTATGAAGGTTTGTTTGCACAGCGACCAAATTGAAGATGGCGACTTTGCACCTTTGCATGCGCATGGTTTGAATGACGAAGACATCTGGGACATTGCAGCCATCACGGCGTTTTTTGGCCTCTCCAATCGCATGGCCAGTTTCAGCAACATGATGCCCAACCCAGAGTTCTATCTCATGGGCAGAGTTCCTAAACAGAAGTAAACCAAACCCTCTTAGGGGGACACCAAGGCCCTGATGTGGTCCGGCAAGGCCACCGCTTTCTGCAGTGGGAAGTCGACCCAGATTGTTGTTGCGCCGCCTGCGGCATAAATCACATCTGGCTCGCCCACCAATTCCAATGTGCACCAACTCTCAAAGGTGGTGCGAGCAGGGTCGCTGACGTACATTTTGGCCAACACATCGCCAGGGTACTCAAGCTGTTTGTAAAAATTACAAAACGCATTCACGATCACGGGCCCTTGTCCCTTGGGATTCGGCTCGCAGCCAATCGATTGAAAATAATCAATTCGAACCGTTTCAAGATACCGAAAATAAACCGTGTTGTTGACGTGCCCCATGGCATCCATGTCGCCCCATAGAATGGGAATGATCAGTTCGTGAACTTTTTTCTTGATTTCAGGTATTTCAATCTTCATGGGGTGTGTCTCTGCTGTTTTGCCGATGTGCGGCAAATTTGACGATGGCCCTCTGTGTCGGTGCTTGCGCCATGTCGGATTCTGCCTGTTCCGCGCTTAAAATGTGCAATCAAGCCAAGATTTGGCGCCCTGCTTTAAAAATGAGATACGCCCCATGACACCCGAAGAGATTTTGAGCACCCACGGCCCTCGCGAATCGATGGACTACGACGTGGTCGTTGTGGGCGGCGGCCCTGCAGGCTTGTCCACGGCCATTCGCTTGAAACAACTGGCCCAAGAAAAAGGCACCGACATTTCTGTGGTAGTGCTGGAAAAAGGGTCCGAGCCCGGTGCACACATCTTGTCGGGCGCCATCATGGACCCCATTGCCCTTTCGGAGCTCTTTCCTAACTGGAAAGAAATGGGCGCCCCCTTGAATCAGCCGGTCACCGAAGACATCTTCTTGATGACCACCGAAAACGGCGCAACTCGGGTACCCAATTTTGCGTTGCCCCCCTGCTTTCACAACGATGGCAATTACATCATCAGCTTGGGAAACTTCACACGATGGTTGGGCGAGCAAGCCGAAGCCTTGGGTGTTGAAATTTTCCCTGGCTTTACAGCGGCAGAAGTTTTGTACAACGACGACGGCTCTGTCAAAGGCGTGGCCACGGGCAACATGGGCATTGGCAAAGATGGCGAGCCCACAGACAGCTTCCAGCTGGGCATGGAACTGCACGCCAAGTACACCGTGTTTGCTGAAGGTGCACGCGGCCACTTGGGCAAGCAAGTGATTGCCAAATTCAAACTAGACCAAGGCAAAGATCCGCAAAGCTACGGCATCGGTATCAAAGAACTTTGGGAAATTGACCCTGCACGCCACAAAGCCGGTTTGGCTTTGCACAGTGCGGGTTGGCCTTTAGACGAAAACACCTATGGCGGCTCTTTCCTGTACCACATGGAGGACAACAAAGTGGTGGTGGGTTTTGTGGTGGGCTTGGATTACACCAACCCCTGGCTCAGTCCCTTTGAAGAATTCCAACGCTTCAAAACACACCCCAACATTCGTTGGTACTTTGAAGGCGATGAGGCCAAGGGCATTGCGCCGGGCAAACGCATTTCTTATGGTGCCCGCGCCATCACGGCAGGCGGCCTGTTGTCGCTCCCCAAAACCGTTTTCCCTGGCGGCGCCTTGGTGGGTTGCGATGCCGGCTACCTCAATGCCAGCCGCATCAAGGGCAGCCATGCCGCCATCAAAACAGGCATGTTGGCCGCTGAAGCCGCTTTTGACGCATTGCAAGCGGGTCGTTCCCACGATGAACTCAGCGCTTACCCAGAAGCCTTCGAAAACAGCTGGTTGCACACCGAGCTCAACAAGGCACGCAACTTCAAGCAGTGGTTCAAAAAAGGACGGACTGTGGGCACCCTCATGACGGGTGTGGAGCAATTTGTGTTGCGCGGCCATGTGCCTTGGACACTTCGCCGTGCCGCAGCAGACCACACTTACCTCAAACCTGCCGCAGAGTGCCAACCCATTCAATATCCCAAGCCCGATGGCAAGCTCACCTTCGATCGTTTGTCGAGTGTATTCATCAGCAACACCAACCACGAAGAGAACCAACCGGCTCACCTCACTTTGAAGGATGCCAGCGTACCCGTGGGCATCAACCTGGCCAAATTTGCAGGCCCAGAGGCGCGTTACTGCCCTGCTGGTGTTTACGAATATGTCAAAAATGAAGACCAAAGTGATCGTCTGCAAATCAATGCGCAAAACTGCGTGCATTGCAAAACATGCGATATCAAAGACCCCACCCAAAACATTGTCTGGGTGACGCCAGAGGGCGGTGGCGGTCCTAACTATTCAGGCATGTAAAAAGTGCTTGGGGGCTTCCAGACCTGTTTATAATTTGAACTGTCAGGAGAGCGCGGACTTGAATTGGGCCGCCACCGAAGGCGCAGGAAATGTCAAAGTTTCTGAACGCTCAGGTACCCAGGACTGACAAACGCCAAAACATTTGTTTTAGCGCTTCCTCACTGGAGAGAGAGGGCGGACCATCCGGTCGAACCCTCCACCGAAGGCGCAACCCGCACTGGGTCTTTCTATTCGAAAGGCTCAACCGGCGAATCGCTCAGGTAAAGCGGACAGCGAGGGCAAACCCATGATTTAGGTCATGGCTTTACTTTGCCCTTGGAGATTTGAATTGTCCACCGACACCGCTTTGCTCAATACACCCCTCAATGCTTTGCACATCGAGCTTGGCGCTCGCATGGTGCCCTTTGCGGGCTACAGCATGCCTGTGCAATATCCAATGGGTTTGATGGCCGAACACCACCACACACGCGCTGAAGCGGGTTTGTTTGACGTGTCGCACATGGGCCAGTTGCGCTTGGTGGGGCCCGATGCTGCTGCTGCGTTTGAATCCTTGATGCCGGTGGATGTGATTGATTTGTCTGTGGGCAAGCAGCGCTATGGTTTGCTCCTCACAGACGAAGGCACCATCATTGACGATTTGATGTTTGTGAATCGCGGCACCGATATTTTTATCATTGTGAATGGTGCCTGCAAAGCGAACGACATGGCGCACATTCAGGCGCGCATCGGTTCGCGTTGCCAAGTCATTCCCATGCCAGAGCGTGCGCTTCTGGCTTTGCAAGGTCCCAAAGCTGTTAATGCTTTGGCTCGCGTGGTGCCAGGGGTGGAAAAATTGGTGTTCATGACAGGTTCTGCTTATTCATGGCAAGGCGCAGATTTGTTCATCACGCGCTCGGGTTACACCGGTGAAGATGGATTTGAAATCTCTTTGGGCAACGCGCATGTTGATGCGTTTGCTCGCGCATTGTTGGCGCAAGCTGAAGTCAAACCGATTGGTTTGGGTGCTCGCAATTCCTTGCGCTTAGAAGCTGGCTTGTGTTTGTATGGCAACGACATTGATACCAGCACCACCCCGATCGAAGCGGGCTTGAATTGGGCCATTCAAAAAGTTCGCCGCACAGGGGGCTTGCGTGCAGGTGGTTTTCCTGGCGCACACATTGTGTTGGGCCAATTGGATGGCACCCATGCCCTCGCCCGCAAACGCGTTGGCTTGATTGCGCAAGAGCGCGTGCCTGTGCGCGAACATGTTGAATTGCAAAATACCCAAGGCCTCAAAATTGGCGAGGTATCCAGTGGCTTGTTAGGGCCCAGCGCCAATGTACCCGTTGCCATGGGCTATGTGGATGTTGCCAGCGCTGCGCTTAGCACCGTGGTCCACGCCATGGTTCGGGGCAAGGCTGTTCCCATGACCGTCAGCGCCATGCCTTTTGTGCCCAATCGCTATTACCGCGGCTGAAACAAGCAAAACAATTGTGATCTGACCCCAATTAAATAAACCCGATTGAAATTTTTAGGAGATAAAAATGAGTTTGAAGTACACCGAAGAGCATGAATGGATTTTGGTTGAGGGCGATGTGGCCACTGTGGGCATCACGCACCATGCGCAGGATGCTTTGGGGGATGTGGTGTTTGTCGAGTTGCCTGCCGTGGGCAGCAGCTTTGAACAAAAAGCGGTGGCGGGCGTGGTGGAGTCTGTGAAGGCCGCTGCCGATGTTTACATGCCCATCAGTGGCGAAATTACAGAAGTCAATGAAGCCCTGCGGGATGATCCCTCACTGGCCAACACCGACCCTCTGGGTGCCGGTTGGTTCTTCAAGGTGAAGTTGTCTGATGCTTCGCAAGTGAATGCCTTGTTGGATGAGACCGCTTACACAGCATTTGCTGCATCTAACTGATAACAGAACAGATATCTGAACTGATTTTTGATTTGATTTTTTTGATCGCACCACCCGTTTAAAGGCCACCCCATGTTGATGTCCTCCGCCACTCCCTTAAGCCAACTCGAAAACGAAAGCGAGTTCATTGCACGCCACATCGGTATCAGTGAAACCGATGAGCAGCACATGCTGTCGGTCATTGGTCTGGCTTCAAGGCGTGCTCTGATTGAGAGTATCGTGCCTGCTTCTATTGCACGCAGTCAGGCCATGAAGTTGCCTGCGGCCGTGACAGAGGCGGGGGCGTTGGCAGAACTCAAGGCCATGGCGCAGCAAAATAAAATTCTCAAAAGTTTCATTGGCCAGGGCTACTACGGCACCCACACGCCCGGCGTGATTTTGCGCAATATTTTGGAAAACCCCGCTTGGTATACCGCCTACACGCCTTACCAAGCTGAAATCAGCCAAGGCCGAATGGAGGCCTTGGTGAATTTCCAAACCATGATTTGCGATTTGACGGCCATGCCCATAGCCAACGCTTCCATGTTGGACGAAGCCACTGCGGCGGCCGAAGCCATGACCTTGGCCAAGCGCTCGGTCAAATCCAAGAGCAACAACATCATTGTGGCGGGCGATTGCCATCCTCAAACCATTGAAGTGATTCAAACGCGGGCCGCGCCTTTGGGCTTGAAGGTGTTGGTCGGTTTTGTCCCTGAACTCATGAAGCAACACGACTACTTTGCCGTGGTTGCCCAGTATCCGTCTACGTCAGGCATGGCGCACGATTTGAAAGATGTCATTGCGCAAGCCCACACCGCTCAAGCCGCTTTCATTGTGGCCGCTGATTTGCTGGCATTGACGCTGCTCACACCCCCAGGCGAACTCGGTGCCGACATTGTGGTGGGTACCACGCAACGTTTTGGCATGCCCATGGGTGCTGGTGGCCCGCACGCCGCCTACCTCGCTTGCCGCGACGAATACAAGCGCTCCATGCCAGGTCGTTTGGTGGGCGTCAGTGTCGACGTTCATGGCAACCCCGCTTATCGCTTGGCTTTGCAAACCCGCGAGCAACACATTCGCCGCGAAAAAGCCACCTCCAACATTTGCACGGCACAAGTGTTGCCCGCCGTGGTGGCCAGCATGTATGCGGTCTATCACGGCCCAGTGGGACTGAAGCGCATTGCGCAGCGTGTCGCCAGTTTCACCGCCATCTTGGCGGATGGCTTAGAACAACTCGGATGCAAATTGGCCCACAAATCAGCCTTTGATACTTTGCAAGTTATCACCGGCGCTCGCACCGAAGCCATCATGCAAAAAGCAGTGCTCAAGGGCTTGAACTTGCGCAAGTTAAGTGCCAACAGCATTGGCGTGTCTTTGGACGAAACCACTTCGCGCGACGATGTCGAAGCCCTTTGGTCGAGCTTTGCCGAAGGCGGACAAGCCCTGCCCGATTGGACACCTTTCGAAAAAGGCCGCGACAGCCTCATCCCAAGCAGCTTGCGCCGCACCAGTGCGTTCCTGACGCATCCCGTGTTCAATCGCTACCACTCCGAAACCGGCATGCTGCGCTACATCCGCCAACTGAGCGACAAAGATTTGGCACTCGATCGCAGCATGATTCCACTGGGCTCATGCACCATGAAACTCAACGCCACCAGCGAGATGATTCCCATCACCTGGCCTGAGTTTGCCAACATGCACCCCTTTGCCCCAGCCGATCAACTCAAGGGCTATGCCCTGCTAGATGAGCAACTGCGCGAGTGGTTGTGCCAAGCCACAGGCTATGCAGGCATTAGCTTGCAACCCAACGCAGGATCGCAAGGCGAGTACGCAGGCCTGTTGGTCATCAAAGCATTCCATGAAGCCAAGGGCCAAGGCCATCGCAACATTTGCCTCATTCCTTCTAGCGCACACGGCACCAACCCCGCCAGTGCGCAAATGGTGGGCATGCATGTGGTGGTCACGGCTTGCGATGCACAGGGCAACGTCGACATGGTCGACCTGAAAGCCAAGTGCGAACAGCACAGCGCCAATTTGGCAGCCGTCATGATTACCTACCCTAGCACGCATGGCGTGTTTGAAACGCAAGTCAAAGCCTTGTGCGAATTGGTTCATCAGCATGGCGGCCGTGTGTATGTAGACGGTGCCAACATGAATGCTTTGGTGGGCGTGGCCGCGCCGGGTGAATTTGGCGGCGATGTGAGTCACCTCAATTTGCACAAAACTTTCTGCATTCCGCACGGCGGTGGTGGCCCAGGTGTTGGCCCTGTTTGCGTGGTGGAAGATTTGGTCCCTTACTTGCCAGGCCATGCCACCGGCGGTTTGAAAGTCAATGGCGTGGGTGCTGTATCAGCCGCTCCCTTGGGCAATGCCGCTGTGTTGCCTATCAGCTGGATGTATTGCCGAATGATGGGCGCAGAAGGTTTGAAACACGCCACCGAAGCGGCTATTTTGGCAGCCAACTACATCAGCCACCGCTTGGCCGATCACTACCCCACGCTGTAGCCTGAAAGACACCAGTGGTGTGATGGCCGAAGACGTGGCCAAACGTCTCATGGATTATGGTTTCCATGCACCTACTTTGTCCTTCCCCGTGGTCAACACGCTCATGGTGGAGCCCACCGAAAGCGAAACATTGGCAGAACTTGACCGATTCATCGACGCCATGATTGCCATTCGCGAAGAGGTGCGTCAAATCGAAAACGGTGTTTGGCCGCAAGACAACAATCCCCTCAAACATGCACCGCACACGGCCGCCAGTTTGATGGCGGTTGATTGGGATCGTCCTTACTCTCGTGAAGTGGGCGCCGCGCAAGCGGGTCGTCCCTTAAGCAGCGTCAAATATTGGCCGCAAGTGGGGCGCGTTGACAATGTGTATGGCGATCGAAATTTGTTCTGCAGTTGCGTGCCACTGAGTGATTACGCTTCATGAATGCTTTGCAAATCAAGCGTGTTGACTATTTGGACGCGCAAGATGCTCAGGCCTTGGTCTTCTTGTTAGACGCTTATGCCCAAGACCCAATGGGTGGTGGTGAGGCCCTGAACCCAGAAAATGCGGCGCGCTTGTGCAGCGACATGGCCCGCATTGCAGGTGCTGCCAGTTTCATTGCATGGCTAGAGGGCAAACCCATTGGCCTGATCAATTGCTTTGAAGGCTACTCCACCTTCAAGGCCCAACCCTTGCTCAATGTGCACGACATTGCCGTTTTGTCGGGTCAAAGGGGACAAGGCGTTGGACAAGCCCTGCTTAAAGCGGCAGAAGAGTACGCCCGTGCGCGGGGCTGCTGCAAGCTCACACTCGAGGTGCTGAGTGGCAACGCTCAGGCCATGGTCAGCTACAAACGCTTTGGTTTTGCCCAATACGAACTCGCTGCTGCAGCGGGACAAGCGCAATTCATGCAAAAGTGGCTGTAAAGTCAGGGGTGCATGAACCCCAGCGCCAAATCTCCACCCTTGCGTGTTTTGAGCGTCATCCCGCCGATGACGCAACTCAACACGCCCTACCCTTCCACAGCCTATCTAACGGGCTTTTTGCGTTCACGCGGAGTTGCTGCCGTTCAAGAAGATTTGGCTCTCAAACTTGTCTTGAGTTTGTTCACAGCCCAAGGTTTGGAAGACGTCAAGACTCGCGCAATGCAATTGCCTGACGCAGCGCGCAGTGCCAGCGTTAATTTCTTTCTCGATTTCTTTCAGCGTTACGTTCACACCATTCAGCCCACCATTGCATTTTTGCAAGGCAAAGACAGCACGCTTAGCCACCGCATTGCGGGCCGCGGATTTTTGCCAGAAGGTCCTCGTTTTGCAGCGCTGGATGCTTATGACGACAGCGAATCGGGCGATCCACTTTCATGGGCATTTGGTGCTTTAGGCCAACAAGATCGTGCGCGGCACTTGGCCACTTTGTATTTGAACGATTTGGCAGATGTGCTCAGAGATGCAATCGACTCAAGGTTTGAATTTGTACGCTATGGCGAATCACTGGCTGGCAGTCAGGCCACCTTTGAGCCCCTTGCGGAGGCACTCGCTGCACCCCTTACCTTGATGGATGAAAAGCTCAAAACCCTGACCCTTGAAGCCATTGAAAAGCACCAACCCACTTTGGTTTTGCTTTCTGTGCCTTTCCCTGGTGCCGTCTATGCCGCTTTCAGAATTGCACAGTGCATCAAACAACACCACCCCCACATTCAGATTGCTCTGGGTGGCGGCTTTGTGAACACCGAACTCCGTGAACTGACCGAAACGCGGGTATTTGATTACGTCGATTTCGTTACGCTCGACTCCGGCGAGCGGCCGCTGCTCGTATTGCTGGAGCACTTGGAGGGCAAAAGATCTTCTTCTCGTTTGGTCAGAACCTTCATTCGCAAATCGATCGATGAAACTCAAACCAGCGATGCAACAGAAATGACGCAGCGTGTTCAACTCATCAATTGGTCTGAGCCCGATGTGCCTTTTGAAGAAGTGGGAACAGCCACTTGGGATGGCCTGCCTTTGCAGGACTACTTGTCCTTGCTGGACATGCTCAACCCCATGCACCGATTGTGGAGTGATGGCCGCTGGAACAAGCTCACCGTAGCGCACGGCTGTTATTGGAAAAAATGCAGTTTCTGCGATGTGAGTCTCGACTACATCTCCCGTTACGAAACAGCGTCTGCTTCCTTGCTGGTCGATCGCATTGAGCAGATTGTGAAAGAAACGGGGCAAACAGGTTTTCACTTTGTCGATGAAGCAGCGCCCCCCAAGGCTCTCAAGGCATTGGCGGAGGAACTCATTCGCAGAAATGTACACATCTCATGGTGGGGCAATATTCGGTTTGAAAAAACCTTCACGCCAGAATTGGCAGAGTTGCTGGCAGAGAGTGGGTGCATTGCCATGTCGGGTGGCCTTGAAGTCGCCTCCGACCGCCTGCTCAAGCTGATGAAAAAAGGGGTGTCGGTAGAGCAAGTGGCTCAAGTGACCAAAGGCTTTTCTGAAGCGGGCATCTTGGTGCACGCTTACCTGATGTACGGCTTTCCCACACAAACCGTGCAAGATACCGTTGACGCGCTGGAGTACGTGCGCCAGCTGTTTGAAAATGGCTGCATTCAAAGCGGCTTCTTCCACAGATTTGCCTGCACGGTTCACTCTCCAGTGGGTTTGAACCCCAAAGAATATGGCATCGAGCTAATTCCTTTGCCGCCCGTGAGCTTTGGCAAAAACGACATTGGTTTTATTGACCCTACTGGTGTCGATCACGATCTCTTGGGATTGGGTTTGAAAAAAGCCATCTACAACTTCATGCACGGTATTGGCCTTGAGGAAGATGTGCGAACTTGGTTTCAAGATGCACTCATTGAACATGCTGGTGCTAAAAGCCCATCTTTCAAGATCCCCAAAAGTACAGTGCCTAGGCACAAAATTGAAAAAGCACTCCAACGTTAGCAGAGAAATTTCATGCCAAAAAAATTCATGATCTTTGTCATCGACGACTTATCAGGCTCTGGCACACCTGAAGAGATGGTGAAAATAGATGCATTCAACGATTCTCTCAGGTCGAAAGGTCATTGGATTTATGCAGGTGGGCTCGCTGCCCCTGTACTTGGCAATGTGATCGACAATCGAAATGATGCCAACACGATGTCAGGCAAACCCCTGTTTGATGCCAAAGAAAATTTCAGCGGGTTTTGGCTCATTCAAGCGGCTGACCAAGAGATTGCCAAACAACTGGCTTTCGAGGGTTCCAAGGCCTGCAATCGCAAAGTAGAGCTCAGACCCCTGCTGGGCTGATCCTCAAGGCCACCACAGCGGCCATTAGTAAGGGCTAGGGTAAATTTTGAATGACAGCATTTTGCCAGCAGCGTTCACCTTCGCCAAAACCATGTCCCCAGAGCCTACGTTTTCACCCACAAACGCCGCTATGTTCACGTGGTGAGTGACCAGAATCAAGGCCTTGTCGCCTTTGCTTTTTAGCTGGCCGCCAATGAATTTTTGCAAATTCAAATTGCTTTGAGGCCCTTGGCGCATGTCATCAAAAAATGAATTCAGTGAGGGCTCCAAGACAGGCGCGCTGAAGGCCAAATTTTCTGCAGTGTCTTTGCAACGACACCAGGCACTGCTAAATACAAGTGCACTGCCAACACCCTGCGCCTTCAACCATTGACCTGTTTTTTGAGCTTGCTCTCGTCCTTTGGCATCTAAATTTCTCTGAGTCTTGCAGTCTTGAAGTTTGTAACCAGCGGGATCACCAATGCCAGGCGCCAGTGCATGTCGCATGAGCAAAACATGGTCGGATGTTTTGAGCAAATCAGACAGTTCACTGGCACTTGCTTGAAATCCACCGGTGATGACCAAGCCCATCAACACCAGTTTCAACCAGCAATTGGTGAGTCTCTGAATCATTTGGATCCAGCCGACGACTGATTTTGCTTTGAGGATTGCGCTTGCGCCTCATCTGCCGAAAGCTCTAATTTGGGCATGGCCATTTTCTCGCCATCCCATTGCTGACCGCACCAACAACGACCCTCGGGGTCAATGATGCAAGTACCGGTGCCACAACATCTTGGATCTTCGCTCATATTTCTCCCTTCCTATTCAATTTATCACCATGGAATAACTTGCCCAGCGTGGTCGACAAATTGAGCACGACCGTTGGGCTTTAAGCCTGACAAAACAGCCATCAATTTAGACACTGACTCTTCTGGCACCATGGCATCAGGTGCCGCCACAAAATTGGAAGACAGTTTGGACTGAACTGTGCCGGGTTGCAAGGCTGCAAAAACACAGAGTGGCTTTTTTCGCGAGACTTCAATGGCCGCTGTTTGCAACAACATGTTTCTAGCGGCCTTGGCTGCACGGTAGCCATACCAACCGCCCTTGTGATTGTCTTCAATGCTGCCAACACGTGCTGACAAAGTGGCATAGCATGAAGGCTCTTGGGTGGGGAGCAATGGGAAAAAATGCTTCATCAACAAAGCCGGTCCTACCGCATTGACCTCAAACTGCCTGAGAAGTTGCTGCGCATTCAATGCTTCGATTCGCTTTTCAGGCCCTTGGGCATCAATGGTCAGTGCGCCTGTGGCATCAACAATCCACTTGAATTGACAAACGCCATAAGGACCCGTTGGACTTTGCAATTGCGAAGCACATTGCGCCATGCTGGCTTCGTTTTCCAATTCAAAATTCAACTCGCTTTGGCGAGTCAAGCCCACCACCAAGGCGCAATCAGGGTCTTGTTGGAAGTGCGACACAAAGGCACTTCCAATGGCGCCACTTGCGCCCAGCACCAAAGCTTGGAATTGACTCATGAATGACGCGCATCCCATTTGAGTAAATACTTTTGCACAGTAGGCCGAATGGGTAAGAACATTTTGTAGCCCACATCAATGGCCCAACTGAAAGGCCACACCGAAAACACCCGACCAGCCAAGCGCCAACCGCGCAACTCCAACCAAAGGCGAGCAAATGCAGCACCGCCTTCAAACAAGTTGCCCTGCGCATCGCGCACATGAAACAAAGCCATGGCTCTTTGGCAATTGAGACCATCCCCTAGGCTTGAATCGTCGTTGGCCTGAAAGTTCACACTGACGTCATGCCAAGCCAATTGAGCCGCAGACGTCATGCCAAGCCAATTGAGCCGCATCTGGATTGCCTTGATAAAAGGCAATTTCACGCCGGCACAGCGGGCAGCTGCCATCGTAGTAAACAGTCAGCGCAGGCATCTCTCAAACTTCACCAGCAGCGATTCTTCGGAGGGCCTGCTCAAACACCTCTACCGGTTGACCGCCCGAAATCAGATGCTTGTCATTGATGATGACAGCCGGCACAGAATGGATGCCCGCTTGTTGGTAAAACTGCTCTACCTCGCGCACTTCTTGGCCATAAGTATCAGAGGCCAAAATACCTTTTGCTTCAGCCACATCCAATCCGACCGAAGCCACCACATTCAACAAAACCTCATCCGATTCAACACGCTCTGCGCGGCCCTGGTAAGCCTCGAGCAAGGCTTTCTTCAAAGCGTGTTGACTTCCGGCTGGCCCTTTGACGCCCGCCCAGTGGAGCAAGCGGTGTGCATTGAAGGTGTTGTAAACACGGCCGCGACCTTCAGGGTTGAATTTGAAACCCACCTCTTCGCCTCGCGCTGAAATATTGGCTCGAATCTGGGCCTGCTGCTCTGGGGTTGAGCCATATTTTGCGGTCAGGTGCTCACTTAAATCCTGCCCCCCAGGGCCCATGTTGGGATTCAATTCAAAGGGTTGAAAATGCAGATCTGCGGTCACTTCACCCTCGAGCCTGCCCAAGGCCTGCTCAAGTGCGCCCAAGCCCACCGCACACCATGGGCAGGCAATGTCAGAGACAAAATCGATTTTTAAAGTGGCAGACATAGCAAAAGTTTTTGGAATAAAGGCGCCATATTGCCTCAAATATTGGAAAATCAGCGTTCTGGGCCCAGATTCCATGATTCCATTAGGGATCTTTCCAAGCCCCACCTTTGAGGATGATCATGAAAATTTTGTGTTTGAACGGCATCAACTTGAACATGTTTGGCAAACGTGATCCTGCCCAATACGGCACCATCACCTTGGCTGAAATTGATGCGCAAGTAAAAAAGCTCGGCCAAGAATTAGGGGCTGAAGTGGAATGCTTTCAAACCAACTTCGAAGGCGACATGGTTGAGAAAATTCACAAAGCACATGCCGGCGGCATTGGCGCCGTGATGATCAATGCGGGTGCATGGACGCACTACAGCTACGGCATTCGCGATGCCTTGGCCATTTTGAAATGCCCCATCATCGAAGTTCACATGTCCAACATCCACGCGCGCGAAGCCTTCCGGCATCAATCGGTAATTGCTGAAATTGCAAAAGGTCAAATTGCTGGCTTCGGTGTTGACAGTTATTTGCTGGGCTTGCGGGCCGCAGTGTCTGCTGTTCAAGCTACTGAACCAACAACTTAGGCAAAACAGGCGCTAAAAAGCTACAAGGTTTTTTTCAGAGCAAGCAGAAAAGCCTTTGGCGCTTCAAACTGCACCCAGTGCCCTGCGCCCTCAACCAGCTGCCAAGATGCCAAGCGAGGGGTGAGGTTTTGAAAAAGCTTTTCTACGTCTGACATGCAGCCTTGGTACAGGGCATCCCACTCGCCATAAATGACATGCACAGGGCACGCAATGTGTGGCAGGGCATTGGCCACAATGGGTGTGCCCGACAAACGCCTGCGAGGCATTCGGTCGCGCGCCACATTCAATCGGTGCACGGTCATGGCCAATTCATCGAGCTTGCGCTCATCGTGCAACATCAAGGCCAACAGGTTGTGCCTGTGCGCTTGAATTTGCAGATCCTCTGTTGCCAGGTGCCGCCACCCCTTCAAAGGCACTCTGTGGGGCGATTGAATGCCGAGGCCAGGCGAGCCGACCAAAATCAAATTTGCTGCATCCTGAGGGTAAGCAGCCAACCACAGGGCGGCAGTCATACCGCCAAAAGAAAAGCCAATGAAACTCACCTTTTTGGAAGCAGGCAGCGTGGGCCAAGTTGCGTGCCAAGCCGCATGCAAAGGCTCAATCAGGGCGTCGACATCGCCGCCCTGTTCAGGCAAAGCCGAGTCGCCAAAGCCGGGCAAATCGACGGCCAGAACATGGAATCCATCGGCCACCAGGGGCGCGACATTGCGTATCCAATGCATCCAACTGCCACTGCCACCATGGAGCAACACCAGGGTTGACGCCCCTCGGTCCAAAGCCTCATGCCCCCATTCATGCCAAATCATGGGGCCGGGCAACGCCAATCGCCGCCCCTTCAAAAGCCATGCAGACTCTTGAGAGGGCAAACCATTCAAAACCTCTGGTGCAATTTGAATCGGTTGATGAAGCAAGGTCATGTCAAACTTGAAATGGCTGAATGAATCACAAGATCAATGCGCTTGCTGCGTCGAATCTGCTGGGTGCTGTAAGCGCCAGACGCGGTAGGCAGCGGCAGTGGCCATCAGGGCAGTGATGAGAGAAACCCAATAGACACTTTGCAATCCCAACTGGTCGCTTAGCAAGCCGCCTGCCAAGCCACCCAGCACACCCGGAAAACCATAAGCAATGACGGTATAGAGCGCTTGTCCACGGCCTCGCAAGCGCCCTGGAAAATGATGGGACAACAAGGCAATGCAAACGGTGTGATTGGCGGCAAAGGTGAGGGCGTGAAGGGCCTGCGCAATGAGCAAGACCCAAAGCACATCGGCCCATTGTGCCGTCATGCCCATGCGCAAAGCCATGGCAGCAGAACAAACCACCAACCAAGCGGTAAGGGACAAGCGAGGCAGCCACTTGGCTTGGGTAAAAAACCAACCAATTTCGACAATGACGGAAACCGCCCAGAGCATGCCAATCCAAACTTTGCTGTACCCCAATGAATAGAGGTACAAAGAGAAAAAGACATACACACCGATGTGCGAAAGCACGTGAAAAAATGCGGTGATGAAAAACCACTTCACGGGTTCTTGAATAAGCACTGGCCAAATGGCCACCTTCTCATCCTGAACAGGCATGGCCTCTTTCAAATCGGGCAAAAGCCACACACTGATGGTGACTGCTGCCAAGCTCAACACGGTCCACCCCGGAAAATCTTTCATGCCGAAATGTTCAAACCAAGCGCCAGCCATGAACACCGTGACCAAGAAGCCGATGGAGCCAAACAAACGCACGCGGCCATAGCGCTTGGCATCGAATGCCCCACCCTGGCTTACCAAATGCGCCATGGCAGCTTCACTCATGGGCATCATCGAGCTGGTGTGCGCAAACATCACCAGAAGCACAAGCCCAAGGCCAATGGGGCTAAGCTCCATGAACAACAAACAGGCACAGACCAGGGCCATGCTGGCCCCATAACGAAGCAACTTTACGCGCTCGCCTGTGTGGTCACTCAGCCAGCCCCACCCGTAGGGTGCAAACAAGCGAGTCGCGGCCTGAATGGAAGTGAGGATGCTGATGGCCACCAAGCCAAAGCCTAGCTCTTTCAACCACAGCGGCAAATACGGATTGAAGAATCCAATGTGGGCAAAGTAGCTGGCCGAAACAGCCGCAAAGGGAATCAATTGACGGCGATTGGCCGCTGCTGCGTTGGCCATCAAAGGCCCTTAGGTTTTGGCCGGGTGAACAACGTCGCCGCACTGGGCTCTGTGTTGCAACACATGATCGATCACCACCAATGCCAACATGGCCTCGGCAATGGGCGTTGCACGAATACCGACGCAAGGGTCATGACGGCCCTTGGTGAGTACTTCAACAGCATTGCCCTGCGTGTCAATGGAGGGACGGGGAATGAGAATTGAGCTGGTGGGCTTGATGGCGATCGACACTTCAAGGTCTTGACCCGTGCTGATACCGCCCAG
>JAPLPO010000232.1 GCA_026400155.1 Burkholderiales bacterium
CTTTGCCTGGCCACAAGCCACGCATCATTGACGCCTCCACCGCCCACCGCGTGAACGACCAATGGGTCTTTGGTTTTCCTGAAATGCGGGCCGGCCAGCGCCAGGCTGTGGTTAGCGCACAACGCGTCAGCAACCCTGGTTGCTATGCCTCCGGCGCCATCGCCATTTTGGCACCTTTGGTCAGCGCAGGCGTCTTGCCTCCTGATTTTCCAGTAGCTTTGCCATCAGTAAGTGGTTACTCCGGTGGTGGACGCACCATGATTGAAGACTATGAAGCAGGCCGTGCACCCTTGCACGAAGCCTATGCTTTGGGCCTTCAGCACAAGCATGTGCCCGAGATCATGAAGTATGCCGGACTCACGCGCCGCCCCATTTTCTTGCCAGCGGTTGGCAATTTCAGACAGGGCATGTTGGTGGAGTTGCCCTTGTTTTTAGACGACTTGCCTGGCAAGCCCAAAGTATCTGATGTGTACGAAGCCTTGCGCGCCCACTACGCCAGCAGCCAAAACGAAGGCGGTTGGGTGAGTGTGCTGCCTGCTGAAGAAAGCGGCAAGTTGGGTGCCACAGGCAACAACGATTCCAACAAACTGGAAATTCGGGTGTTTGGCAATGAAGCGCACCGGCAAGCGGTGGTGGTAGCCCGGTTAGACAACTTGGGCAAAGGTGCCAGCGGTGCTGCCGTGCAAAACCTGAAGCTCATGTTGGGACTCTAAATTGACGCCTGCCCGACATGAAAGAGGGCTAGCGCTCGAAGTCTTCGTCGGGGGCGCCAGATTGCTTGACCACTTTGCGCACGACTTCAGATGAAAAACCGCGCGTGAGTAAAAAGCGGTAATGCTTGGCGCGTTCATTGGCATCGGCTGCTGGCGCACCAAACTTTTTTTGCCACACCCCTTTTGCGCGTTCTAGCTCGGAGTCTTTCAAGTCGAGCATGGCCTGCGCCACTGCGGCAGGCGCCAATCCTTTAGCTTGCAGCTCTTGCTTGATGCGGCCATTGCCCAGTTTGGCCGTGCGGTGATTGAGCACCGACTCCAAGACGCGGGTTTCGTCGATGAAACCTTTGGCTTGGAGGTCGTCTAGTGCCTGTGCCAGCTCGCCTGGCACTTCCTCGTGAGGCGACAGTTTGCGAACCAGCTCAGCCCGAGAGTGTTCTCGCTGCGACAAAAGCCGCAGCGCACGTCCTTTGAGGGACAACTTAAACCCAGGCTGAGCCATTGATCAAGGAGCGCAAAGTTGAAATGCGCTGGCTTAGGCGGCGGTGACGGCTTCGGCCAACAACGGAATGCCCAAGGACTCGCGCACTTTGTTTTCAATTTCGGCAGCCAACTCGGTGTTTTCGCGCAAAAACTCGCGAGCATTGTCGCGGCCTTGGCCGATTTTTTCGCCGTTGTAGGCGTACCAGGCGCCAGACTTGTCGATGATTTTGGCTTCAACACCCATGTCGATGATTTCGCCTTGGCGGCTAATGCCCTCGCCAAACAGAATATCGAACTCAGCGGTTTTGAACGGCGGGGCCACTTTGTTTTTAACCACCTTGACCTTGGTTTCGTTGCCAATGGCCTCGTCGCCGCGCTTGATGGTGCCAGTGCGGCGGATGTCTAAGCGAACAGAAGCGTAGAACTTGAGCGCATTGCCACCGGTGGTGGTTTCGGGTGAGCCGAACATGACGCCAATTTTCATGCGAATTTGGTTGATGAAGATGACCATGCAGTTGGTCTTCTTGATGGTGGCGGTGAGCTTGCGCAGGGCTTGGCTCATGAGGCGGGCTTGGAGGCCTGGCAGAGAGTCGCCCATGTCGCCTTCGAGTTCGGCTTTGGGGGTGAGCGCGGCCACGGAGTCGATGACAACCAGGTCGACGGCGCCTGAGCGAACCAAGCTGTCGACAATTTCAAGGGCTTGCTCGCCGGTGTCGGGC